>SVQN01000086.1 GCA_015065295.1 Oscillospiraceae bacterium | reverse complement strand
TCAAAAGAATTTTCGGAGTCTTTCTTAGTACATTGTTGTTCAATTTTCAATGAGCGATCTTTTTTTGATCGCCGCCGTTGTTCCGGCGACTTTCTTATTATATCACATCCGCTCGCCTTTGTCAAGAAGTTTTTCAAAAGTTTTTTAAACTTTTTTTCGTTCGCTCTTTGTAGAGGTTTGAGGTTGTTCCTCATCTGCTCTCAGACTTGCTTCTTTTGTGACCGTCGCCTTTCTGTCGGCGACTTGTTTATTATATCACATCCAGTTCCGTTTGTCAAGTGGTTTTGCAAAGTTTTTTAAAAACTTTTTTTCAGCCGCTTGGTTTGGAGCCTTCGTGATGCCGTCTCGTTGACAGCCCCGTTATTATATCACTTCTCATACCACTTGTCAATACCTTTTCAAAAAGTTTTTTGAGTTTTTTTCAACTTTTTGCGATTTTTTCTTCTTTTCCCTCAAACTCCCTCTTCTCACCATGTTTTAAAGGGCGCACCATACCGGTACGCCCTTTTTATACCTATTTGCCCCACTTTCCAAGATACTCATACGCCAAATTCCAGTTTGTGTGCGGACACAAAACTTTTCCGTTGTCAATCATATAACTCATATATTCCAGACAAGCCTTTTCAAGTGAGCACTCCAGTGCATTTCTCACCTTATCATAAAACGGCGGAACTCCTTCCTGATCCCAAGCCAGCTTATCAGCAAGAAACAGCACCATATCATAATCCGTCGGTTCCTTTCTCAACGTCGTATGGCACGCAATTGCAGATAAAATCGCCCCGTCCGTAACTCCGAAAACCTCTTCCGCAACAATACGCGAAATTCGCTGATGCAGAAGAAACGGAAATCTGCGTTCTGCATCACAAAGTTCCCATCCATTTTCAATGGCATAGTTCAGCATATCTGCGGGTGCAAGAACCGCACTGATATCATGCAGCAGACCGCCGAGAAAACATTTTTCTTTATCTATCTCAAATCTTTTCGCCAGCTCAATGCACACCTCCGCAACCTCTGAAACGTGTACAAACGTCTTTCGCTTCCCGTTCCGTTCCAACATTGTCCGTACATCCATCTCAATATTCCCTGTATTCGGAGGACAGCTAACATACTCATACTTATCAAAAATCATATTTCATCCCTCCGTAATCTCCACGCGGCTCACGCCGCCGGATTTCGTCACGACAATCTTCCGGTCAATCCGATCCCGCAGTCCCGCGACGTGCGAAATGATCCCCACCGACCGTCCGCCGACCGACTGCGACTTCAGTACCTTCAACGCCATATCCAATGCCGTTTCGTCCAGCGAGCCGAATCCTTCATCAATAAACATCGCGTCGATCTTAACGCCGCCGGATTCCGCTTCCGTTTCGTCCGACAAGGCCAGTGCCAGCGCAAGCGATGCCGTAAACGATTCCCCGCCCGACAGCGTCCGCACGCTCCGGATGCTCCCGTTCCAGTGATCGCGGACATCCAGATCGAGTCCGCTCTTGGAACGCAGATTTTCCGCGCTGTTCCGCCGCAGAAGCTCGTACCGCCCATCCGTCATTTTCATCAGGCGAAGGTTGGCAAGCCGGAGAATCCGCTCGAACAGCCGCATCTGCCAGAACGTCTCCAGCATGATCCGGTCTTTTCCTTTGATATTGCCGTTCGCCGTATCGGAAATCTGTCCGTACAGTGCCGAACGGCGTTCCGACTCGGCGAGTTTCCCCGCAATCCGTTCCAGCATCGCTGCCGCCGCACGGTTCTTTTCCAGTGCCGACGTCACACGCACGAGAGCCGTTCCCGTTTCTGCCAGCGCGGTACTGCACCGGAGATACGTCTCGCGGAATTCCTCATACTGCCCTGCTTTGCTTTCCGTGAGCTGTCCGGCAAGGGTATCGCACGCGCTCTGACACGCCTTGACCTGCGCCGCCGCTTCCGTACTCCGGCGAACCGCCGTTTCCGCTTCCCGTTCCAGTGTTTCCGCCTGCCCGGTCAATGCCGCCGCTTCCTTCCGCAGATCCGCCAGCGTCGGACACGGCAGCCGTCCGCTGATCCGCGCGATCCGTTCCCGTTTTTCCTCATCCGCCGCCGACAGTGCATCCCGTCGCTTGACCAGATTCTCCCGCGCCGCCCGTTCATCCGTACACAGAAGCTGATACCGCCGCAGTTTTTCGCTCAGTTCTTCCATCGTCTGCTTTGCCGTCTCGCTCCGTTCCAGCCGGAGCTTCAGTTCCCGGTTCCGTTCCGCCAGCTCCCGATACTGCGCCGTACTTTCTTCCTTATATTGCAAAATCCGTGCCGCTTCCTCGTTCTCGCCGATGTCCGCTTCTCCGAGAAGTTCCTCCACAAGCTGTTTCCGTACACCGCGCAGACGACCGGCACTGACCGCGTATTTTTCCGCCGTCTTCGATGCCGCGTCCCATTCCGCACGCAGTTTCGCCAGACCCGCACGCGTCACCGTTTCGCCGGAGGATTCGGCAGGCGAAGGATGTTCTCTTGATCCGCAGACCGGACACGGCTCCCCTTCGCGCAGTTCGGCGGCAAGAACACCCGCCAGTCCGTCAAGATACCGTTTTTCTTCCTCTGCGTACATCCGCTGCAAACGCGCCGTATCAGCCGCCGCTTTCCGGTATTTCGCCGTTTCCGCTTCCTGTTCCGGAACAACTGTCTCATACCGCGCGATCCGTTCGAGCTGTGCGTTCAGCCGACGGCCTTCTTCCTGAACCAGTTTCCGTTCTGTCCGGCAGAGTTCCGCACCGTCCGATTCTTCTTTCGCGCGTGCAATCCCCTCTCCGGCACGTTCGATCTCCGATTCCATCAGAGCGATCCGCTTCTCATACCGTTCGATTCCGGCGTTACATTCCCGCACTTCCCGTTCATCGTTCGCCAGCGACAGCCGAAGCTGTTCCAGTTCCTCATATTCTCCGGCTCTCGACTGTACCGCCGCCGCTTTTTCACGGCAGTGAACCGCTTCCGTTTTGTAATCCGCCGTTTCGGCACATCGTTTTTCCGCTTCCGCAGACGCGGCTTCCGCACGTTCCAGTTCGACCTTCGCCGCCGCCAGACGACGTTCGTTCTCCGCGTCCGTCTCCGCACGGGTCAGCTGATACCGCGCATTCTCTGTTTCCGCCGTTTCCGCCTCCCGACGCTGTTCCAGTGCCGCACGTTCTTCTTCCGAACGCCGGATGGCTTCCTTCACAATGTCTTCCAGTCCCGGCGGCAGAACGTCCGGAAGTCCTGTCAGAGCCTGCGCGAGTTCCGGCATTCCATCCGTATCGAACATCATCCGGCATCCCGCCAGCTCCTGACGCAGGACATCCGCACGTTTCCGTTCGTCAGCGGCAAGCTGTTTCGCCGTGTTCGCAAACCGTTCGTACAGCCCGGTTCCGAAAATGTTCCGCAGGATCACCATCCGGTCTTCCGTTTTTGCATCCAGCAGATCGCGGAATTCCCCCTGTGCGATCATCACCGTCCGGCGGAACCGGTCACGATCCAGTCCGGTCAGCGCGCACACCTCCGCCGTCACATCCTTGTGCTTGGCGACTACCCGTCCGTCCGGACAGCGGATCCACGCGTCGAGGGATTTCTCCAGAACCTTCTCGCCGTTCTTCTCCTTTTCCCGTCCGAGCGTCCGATGCACCGTATACCGCGCACCGTCCAGCGCAAATTCCATCTCAACATAAGTATATTCCTTCGGATCGGCATATTTGCTCCGCAGCATCGCCGCATCCCGCACACTTCCGCTCGCTTCTCCGTACAGAGCGTAAGTAATCGCGTCAAACAGCATCGTTTTCCCCGAGCCGGTGTCCCCGCAGATCAGGTATAACCCGCCCGAACACAGCCGTTCCATATCCAATTCTACCCGTCCGGCATAAGGCCCGAACGCATTCATGGTCAGTCTGATCGGTTTCATTCGTTATTTCTCCATTTCCCCGCAGGTCTCAAAAATCCCGCGCACCACATCCAGCAATTCTTCGTCCGGCGGCACGTTGTTCTGTAACTCGTACAGTTCCGCGAACACCTCTTCCGGCCGGATCGCTCCCGCATCGTCTCCGATTCCGCCGGAGATACCACCGATCTCCCGCATTTCCCGCGTCCGCAGATTGTCATACGACAGCCGCATCAGATTCGGATATACGCACCGCAGTTTCGCCACCGCGTCGATCACGTCATCCTCATCCGTCAGGATCACGCGGAGATAATCCTCCTTCGCCGGATCGTGCAGACCGGCATGAACCACCTCGTCATACGAACCGCGCACTTCCCGCAGGTCGCGCAGCGGATGGAGCGGCACTTCCGTCCGGATCACCGTCCCCTTTTCCTTCAGTTCCACAACGGACACCGTTTTGACATCGTTCACTTCCCCGAACGAATGCTTCAGCGGGGAGCCGGAATAATAACAGCTCTTTCCGACCGGATGTCCGCCGTGCAGATGACCGAGCGCGGCATAATCGAACGCGTCAAACAGCGATGCGGAGACCATCCCCGTTCCGCCGACCTCGTCCGATTCCCGGCTTTCGCCCGCAATCACATACTGATGCGTCACCAGCAGATTCCGCTCGTCTCTCCGAAGATTCATCCGCCCGACCGCATACTCCACGGCGGCGTGATACGTTTCTCCCGTGAATTCCTCGCAGACCGTCCGCACATTCACCGGCTTGACAAACGGCAGAAGATACACATTGACCGCCCCGTATTCGTCCGAAAATGTCACGGCTTTGCAGTCCCCGTCGTACACCGGCGACAGATACACCCCCGCCGATTCCGCAACAGACGACAGATACGCAACCCTCTCGGGTGAATCGTGATTTCCCGAAACCGCCAGCAGGACAACCCCCGCCCGTGCCAGTTCCGACACAAATTCGTCGAAAACCGCGACCGCCTCCGCCGACGGTACCGACCGGTCGTAAATATCTCCCGCAGCGATCACCGCGCCGCACTGTTCCCGCACGGCAATTTCCGCAATTTCCTTCAATATATGCCGGACATCCGCAATCATGGAATATTCGCAGAGCCGCAGTCCGATATGCAGATCCGCTGTATGTAAAAATTTCATTTGATGTATTATCCTTTCTTCTCCGCCGGCTGGCCCAGACGATACGTCCGCGCCGACATCCCCGTCTTTTTCCGGAACAGCCGCATAAAATACAGCTCGTCCCCGTAGCCGCACAGTTCCGCGATCTCCCCAATCGTTAAATCCGTCCCCGTCAGCAGGTCACGCGCGTGCTGAAGTCGCAGTCCGATGATGTATTCCGACGGCGCACAGCCGAACGTCCGGCGGAACACCTCCCGGAACCTGCTCACGCTCAGATGCTCCGATGCCGCCAGTTCGGCAATGCAGAGTTCTTCCGTATAATGCCGATGAATATATTCGAGCAGTCCCGCAAACCGCGTTTCCCGCCCGATGCCGCCGTCCGTCACCGACCGTCCCAGTTCCACCAGAACCGCCGTCAGTTTCGCCGCGCACAAATCCTCATATCCGCGTCCGTGCATCATGAACTCCCGGAACATCCCGTCAAACGAACGCCGTACGGAAGATGAAATCTCCTCGTTCAGACGGTATACCCGTCCCGGAACAAGACCGTTGTTTGCCAGAAGCGATTCCGCGTAATTTCCGGTGAAATGCGCCCAGTAGTATCCCATCTCCCGTTCGCCGGCCAATCCGTACCGGTACGGTACCTCCGGCGGCCGGATGATAAATTCTCCCGCACCGAACCGCGCTTCCTCCCCCGCTGTGCCGCTAAGCATCTCGCCCGCGTCCATCAATTGAAGATAGTAGTCGTGCCGCCGTCCGGTCGTCCAGAATCCGCGGGACATCGAAACATAGCCCGCGCAGTTCACGACCAGCGGCACCCGTTCATCCCGGCAGTCCGCATCCTCCGGTCCCGCAAATACGCTGCGGTAATACGACTGATTTTCCATCGCCGCTCCTTTCTGCCCGTTCGCCTGCTCTCACCGGACAGGCGATTTGTCCATAAAAACAATTGATTCGTGTATTGCAGTGTTCTATCATTTAGTATATACTAAATTACGAAAATATCAAGACATTCTCCGGGATTTCGTTAATTTTTTACATTTTAAATAAATAAACCACAGAAAAGGAGACGAATATGAAAAAATCATTAAACGCATGGACCGTCGAAGGTTCCCTGAATTTTGAAGAAACCTTCGCAGCCGTATCCGCCGCCGGATTCGACGGAATCGAACTCAACGTGGACGGAAGCGGCGCACACTCCATCACGCTGTCCACCACCAAGGAAGAATTCGCGGCCATCCGCGCACTTTCCGAAAAGTACAATCTTCCGGTCGTCAGCATTTCGACCTCTCTCTGGGGCGCGAAAATGGGACATCCGGACGAATGGGACGCAGGCCGTGAACTGATCCGCAAGCAGCTCGAAGCGGCAGCGGAACTCGGCGCGGGCGGCATTCTGATCGTACCGGGCGGCATGGGCGGCGACTACACCATCGCGTCCGTACGCAAGAACTCCATCGACTTCCTGAATTCCATGAAGGACGAAATCGAAGAAAAGGGCATTTTCGTCGGCGTGGAAAACGTCTGGAACGGCTTCTTCCTCTCCCCCTACGACATGGCTTCCTTCGTTGACGAAGTCGGCTCCCCGAAGATCGGCGCATACCTCGATGCCGGCAATATGCTCGCGTTCTCCGTATCCGAATACTGGGTCGAAATCCTCGGTTCCCGCATCGGCTGCGTTCACGTCAAAGACTATAAGCGGGCGGGTGGCCTGAACTCCGGCGGCACATGGCAGGACATCACCCACGGCAGTGCCAACTGGCCGGAAATCATCGCACAGCTCAAGAAAGCCGGATTCGACGGCTATCTCACCGGCGAAGTCTTCAAGGCCGACGCCGACATGAGCTGGGAAGACTATTATAAGAAGGTAGCCGGCGAAATCGCGGAAATCTGCACCTATGCGGAGTAAATCCCGAAAATTTGATTTTCATACAACCAAAACGTGTTTTTTTCGGTTATAACAATATATCCTACTTTATTAAGGAGAATTTGTTATGATTAAAAAACTCATTCGCATCCTTCCGCTTCTTCTTGTTGTTTTTCTGTTGTTTTCCTGCGCCAAAACGGATACCTCCACGCAGGAAGCGGCGGACACCGGCATTCTCACGAATCTTTACCGGGAAACCGCCTGTGCGCTTCCCGAAGGATGGTGGGTTTCGTCGGATTTCGCCCCCGATTACGATGCGGAAAACGGTACATTCACCGTCTATGCCGCATCCTCCGAAGAAACCGAAAACGCCGACGGTACCTTTTCCTATCAATATACCGGCGGGTTCTTCACGTTTGACAAAAACGGAGCCGTCACCTCGCAGAATATCTTTGAACTTCCCGCGAACACACAGATCACCCACGGTCTCTTCACAGAAGATGCCGTTTACTGCGTGACCTCCGAAAAAATCGCGGAACAGGAACGCAAATATTTCCTGCATCGCTATGACCGTACCACGGAAGAAACAATCACCACGCAGGAACTCTCCTTCTGCCTCGATACAGGTATGAATTATCCGTATGCCCTCTGTGCCGACGCAGACGGAGATATCTTCCTCGCCAGTCAGGAAAAAATCGTCATCTTCCGACCGGAACTGACGGCGATCACCTCGATAACGCCTCCTTCCTACCTCCGTTCCATGGTCTCCGACCGTGATGGAAACATTCTGGTCTGCACCCGTCAGAACGGAAGCTGGTGCGCCGCAAAAATCAACAAAAACAGCGGCACGCTCGAAGACGCAGTTCCCCTCGAACAAGCCGCCGACCTCCTCGGCGCACAAGCGGACGATTCCGCGTACGTTTTCTATTATCTCACCGATACTTTCGTGTGGGGCATAACGTACGCCGAAGACGGCAAACCCGTTCACGAACCGGTAATGGATCTCGTCAATTCTGGCATCGGCAGTACCGATTCTTCCGCAGGCGCGGACGGTGTCCGTTATCCGCTGGGTTCGCTTGACCGCGACACATTCCTCTTCGTCTTCGGCGGTACACCTTTCCTGTTCCGCCATGCAGAAGACATCGACCTCAATACCATCCGTACCATCACTGTTGCCTACACCGAACCGCCGTCTGCGTTCATTTCCTCGCAGATCGTGCAGTTCAACAAGGACACCCCCGACGTACGGGTCGTAACCAAAGACTACAGCAGCTACACCACGGACGACAAGCCGAACGGTGCGGAAGAACAGCTTGCGCTGGAAATCACCGCCGGACTGTTCCGCCCCGACATCGTTCTCGGCAGTACAAGCAGTCTCGTTCTGGAACAGATTCACAAAAACAATCTGTACACCGACCTCACCCCTTATCTCGAAACGGATGACACCGTCAATTTCGATACCCTCTACGGCTGCATCCGCCGTACCTTCGACGACGGCAAAGGCGGAATGTGGGCAATCGCTCCGGAATTCGAAATCTCTACCCTCATCGCACGTTCGGACGTTCTCGGCAGTTATGCCGGACAGACTCACTGGACGCTCGATGAAATGCTCGATTTCTTCGAATCCCTTCCGGCAGATGTGGAAAAGTACCCGCAGCTGTTCCGGAAAAGCGGCGTATACGGGCTTCTCGCACAGGGTTACGGCTGCTTCATCGACCGGGAAACCGGAACCTGTTCATTCGATTCCGATCTTTTTATCCGGTATCTGAATTTCCTGATGACCCTTCCGGAAGACAACCGGGAATGGCGCGCACATTCGGAATACGCCTCCATGTCCGCTCCGGATCAGTTTTCCGCAAGAATGTCCGGCAAAGTCGCACTGGATATGAAATGGCTCGGTTTCCCACACGATTACTGGGATCTCGAAACCGTCTTCGGAACCCGCGATTACACCCTGATCGGCCGTGCGACCACCACGGATTCCGGCGCAAGAGTGACATCGGGTCATGTTTTCGCAATCACAAATTTCACCCAGTCTCCCGACATCTGCTGGGAACTTCTGAAATATTTCTTCGCCGAAAAACAGCCCGCATTTCTTGCGGAAAGCGGAATTCTGTCCCTGAAAACTTCAATGAATGCGGTTTTTGAAAGTTCCGCACAATACGACCACGTTTATTACACCACCGGCACCACCCACACCCTCGAACGTGACCCGGAGAATCCGCTGACCGAAGAAACCCTCGACAAACCCGGCATCCTTCTCTCCTTCACGGACGAAGACCGGCAGAAATACGAAGATTTCCTCGACAACTCCGGCAATCCGCTCATTCACGAGATTTCCGATGCAGTCACGGACATCGTCAAAGAAGAAATGTCCGTCTACTTCAGCGGTCTCGGTACCGCAGAGGACTGTGCGAAAAAAATCCAGTCCCGCGTAACCATCTGGCTCTCAGAAAACGAATAACCTGCATTAAACTAAAAAATAATCCCCTATTCAAAAAGGTTTTTGGAAAGGGTTTGGGAAAACCTTTTTCCTCAAAAAAGGTTTTCCCAAGAAAAAATAAATAACACAAGGAGACACATCATGAAAAAACTTGCGATCATCGGCTGCGGTGGGATCGGTTCCTACCATCTCGGTCACTTCCTTCAGTTCAAGGACATCGTTGAACTCGCCGGCTTCTGCGACCTGATTCCGGAACGTGCGGAAAGCTTCGTACAGCAGGCAGGCTGCGGTAAGGCATTCACCAACTACATCGAAATGTACGATGAAATCCAGCCCGACATGGTCTTCATCTGCATCCCGCCGTACTGCCACGGCGAAATCGAATTCGAAACCATCCGCCGCGGCATCCACTTCTTCGTGGAAAAGCCTCTCGCGCTCGACCTCGACCTCGCGCGCAAAATCCGTGACGCAGCAGCGGAAAAGAACCTCATCACCGCGTCCGGCTTCCAGTGCCGCTACTCCAACCTCGTGGAACCCAACGTAAAGTTCTGCCAGGAAAACGAAATCGTCTTCGTTGACGCTTCCCGTATCGGCGGTATGCCCGGCGTATTCTGGTGGCGCGACAAGGACCTCTCCGGCGGCCAGATCGTCGAACAGACCATCCACCAGTTCGATATCATCCGCTATGTCTTCGGCGAACCGGAAGAAGTCTGCACCTACGGTACCCGCGGCTTCCTGAAGGGCGTTCCGGACTATAACACCGACGACCTCTCCACCACCATCATCAAGTTCAAGAGCGGCGCGCTCGGCGTTATGTCCACCGGTGACTATGCCACCTCCGGCAACAGCCACGACTCCAAGGTCATCTTCTCCTCCAAGGACAAGAGAGCCGAGCTCAAGATTCTCGGTACCCTCAAGATCTACGGCGAAAAGCCCGAAGAACCCAAGGATGACAAGGGCGGCTTCATCGTCAAGGGCGACGGTGCTCTCTCCGCAGGCGGCGACTGCATCGTATACCATCAGGACGGCGACGCCGGCGTTCTCTGCGACCGTACCTTCATCGAAGCGGTCATCAACGGCGACGGCAGCAAGATCCGTTCTCCTTACGCAGACGCGTTCAAGTCCGTTTCCTTCACCAT
>SVQN01000007.1 GCA_015065295.1 Oscillospiraceae bacterium | reverse complement strand
ACAGTTTCAACGCTTCTTCTTTGAATTCCTTTGTGTACTTCATGCTTTCGCCTCCCGTTTTGGTTTGTCTTTATTTTACCATACTTTTTGGGTCTTTGGCGACTGCACTTTTAGTATACCAGTCCAAATTGAATTTATAGACATATTATTTGTTTAATCGAAACACTCATATTCATCAGGACAAAAATTGTATTTCTTCTTAAATTACTCAAGCAAAAAAACACTAACACCATGATAACATTAATTTATTAATTGTACCATATTTTACGTGATAATTCAATATATCATTTTGTACATATTTATGGTATTATTTGGACATTTCTTTGTGTCGGTTTAAAAATTATACATATACATCCCCGTCGATATTATGAATTCTGCATAGTTGCATAGAGATCAATATAATATACTCTGTAACTAAGTAGTTTTTGTCTCAGAGTAATTCGATATGTATCTAAATAATTTCCGTTGTTTTATCCAAAATATATAGCAATTCTATCCAGTAGTTTCGTTGATTAGATAGAAACCAAATAAATTAATTAGATTCACATCTAAACACTATTGACTCGCCTCTTTTTTTATGCTAAAATATGCCCAAGTTCAGCGTACGTGAACCAATGCAATCACCAAAGGAGCACCCACAATGACAGGAATCCATACCGAACAGGCAATGACCGAAATCGCAAATACTGTTGTCAGCAATATCAAAAATCAGCTTGCCGAAGTAGACAGCAGCCGGAAGCTGGAGACAAAGGCACTCAAAATCACGCTCAACATGGCGGAAAACGCGATGAAATTCGTATCCATGTCCTTCTCCGGGACACCTCATGACCAAACTTACTACCAGGTCAGAGAAAATAAAGTATTCAAATTCCCCGGTGACAACGCCCGCTTTGCCGGACTCAAGGAATGGTACGATCAAAACATCAACATCGACGACAAACAAGCTGTTCATCAAGCCCATTTCCGATTTTGTTCGCCGCTGTTGCAAAATAGAGATTGCTGCTGTCCTCCACACCGTACATCATAAACATTCGGCTTTGGATTCTCTGATAATCGTCCTCCAATGCGAGATATAACACCGTCCCTTGGTGGACGTCGTAGTCCCACAGTTTTTTGCCTGTGCTGATGTGATATGCGATCTGCGCCACCAAGAACGATTTGCCGATCTTCGGCGCACCAGCGAGGATATACGCCCCTCCGTAGAGCAAACCGTCGATGATCGGCGGTCTGCTCTTGTAAGGAGTCTGATACAGTTCAGTCATGGAGATCGTGTGCAGATAGTACGGATGAGACATTCGGAAGAACATTGCCACATCTTTTTCGCGTTCATTGTGTCTTTGTGTGTGTGCAATTTTTGTTTCTGACAGGTTGACATTTCGCACCGTGGTGCGGTCGACTCCGTCGTTTCTTGCCATAGAATCCCTCCTTTTCGTGGGTCTGTAAGATTACGTTCGGTACCGGGGAAGCACTTCTGCGGAAGTGTAATAACCTACTATAACACTTTCATCTGCTCTTTGGAGCATCTGCAAAGTGCCGTGGGCTGTCTGCGGACAGGGGGCAGGTATGCGGATTCTGCGGAATCCTCTGACGGCTGCCCTGTGTCCCACATTTCACCCGTCATGGTCGGTGTTCCTCTGCGGAGTCTCCCCGACCAGAGGCAGGACGGAAGCCTGTATTCCATCCTGCCTGACCGCCGCGGCGGGGATTGGTTTGGATTACGATTTTTCGTCCCCCGTGACGGTCGTGTCGATGGTGACGATGTTTTCGGTAGCGGATGCGGTGTCAAAATCACCGTCACGACCGTCACCATCGTCACGCGGCGGAATTTTCAGCGTCAATCTGATCTTTCTGCCGCCGTGGGTACGGGTGGATTCGTAAGTGATTTTGTATTCCTGCTGTAACCGTCCCGCATTGACATTCAGGTGTTTGCTCAGAAAATTCGGCTTCATATCCGTTCGCAGAACCTCTGCCAGCTCGGTGGGACTGCCCATCCATTCCGGTGTTTCAGCAGTCAGCAGAGCGGCGACAGCATCCAGAATTTTGTCCGGCGGAGCCTTCCACAGTTCCGTTTCCGTCCGTTCCAGTTCCCATGTCAGCCTGTCCATATCCCGTACCAGATGGAGTTTCTGATCCTGCTGATCCCGTCCGGTCACTTCAAGGGTTGCAGTATTGTCCGTGCGCTTTTCCTTCTGCAGCAGGAACGCACCGTCCGCCGCACCGAGCAGTCCGTTGGTACCGGAGATCATATCGAACCGGTCTTCCGCTGACTGTTTTCTCGTGTGGTGAACCAGCAGCATACAGATTCCGTGGGAGTCTGCAAACTGCTTCATCTTACCTACAATTTCATAATCATTGGCGTAGCTGTAGCTCTCACCACCGGATTCACGGACTTTCTGCAAAGTATCGACGATAATCAGTTTCGTGTCGGGATGTTCCTTCATGAAGTTCCGGAGCTGTTCGTCCAGTCCGTCATTCATGTGCTTGGCACTGATGGAAAAGTGCAGATTTTCCGTACTTTCCGTGCCGAACATCCGGAATAAACGCTCCTGCAAACGCTGGTAATCATCCTCTAATGCCAGATATAATACCGTCCCCTGATGTACCGGATAGTTCCAGAGCATCTGTCCCGTGCTGACATGATAGGCAAGCTGTGCCATGAAGAAGGATTTACCCACCTTTGGGGCACCTACGAAAAGGTAAGTGCCCGAGTAAAGCAGTCCGTCAATCACCGGCGGTCGGCTTGCATACACATTCTCATACAACTCGTTCATAGTGATTGTCGGCAGATAGGAGGGATCAGACATCCGTAAGGCTTTCTGATATACCGCCTCCAGTTCTTCCATCGAAAGATTTTCCAGAGAAATTTCGTCTTCTTCATTGATTTCCCGGATGCAATCTGGTATACTATTCTCGTGTTCAACATTCGACTGTCCCCCACTTGCGCCAACAAGTGATCCCGGGACGGTCGTTTTTTCTTTTTCATCCATCATTTTGCTGTTCCTCCGATTTCCAGACCGAAGAATTTCTGCTTGAAGAACTGTACCGGACACTTTCCCGCCACGGTGATGTATCCCATGGCTTTCAGTTCCTTGTTCATTTCCCGCACGATCTGGTACGCTTTGCTGCGGCTGATCCCCATGATCTCTGCCACTTCACTGGCTGTGACAAACTGTGCTCTCATTCTACCTCCTGATTGATTTGAATTTCTGTATTATCGGTGCGCTGTTGTTTCCCAGATTAGCAAAACACGCACTTTTAATACGCTTTTATTATACACCTTAAAAATTCGTTTGTCAAGTCCCATGGAATATAAATATGCACTTGCAATTCGTTTTCTTTTGTGATATAATCTGTATGAGGTGAATGAATCATGGACAATTTCAATTATTCCGAAATCGGCCGGCGGCTGAAAGCTCTCCGCAAACGGAAGGGACTCAATCAGCAGGAGCTGGCGGAACGGCTCGGAAAATCACTCCGCACCGTGCAGAAATACGAAACAGGTGAGATTGAAGTCTCTATCGCCATCGTCAACCAACTGGCGGAGATTCTCGAAAGTACCCCCACCTACATCCTCGGTTACGAAGTGAAGAACGATCCGATCACAAATCTTGCCGACATCATGAATCTCCTGTTCCAACTGGAAAAGGTGCAGGGACTGGATTTCAGGATCGAGGTCAAAAAACCACCGCGCAACGACCGGTGGGAATGCTCCGTTTCCTTCGACGGAAAAAACACGGACGCGGACTACAATGCCGATATGTGCCTGTTCCTCGAACAATGGGAAGAACAGCGGGACGATCTTCGTACCTACAACAGTTCTCCCGCATCCTATCGGAAATGGCAGGAACAGACCCTTGCGTATTATGCCGCCACATCCGTTGACTGTACGGAGCCGGAAGACATCAGTGAAGAAGAACGACGCAAAAGACGTATAGCGTACATGGAAAGCCTGTACGCGGATAAGAAAGGAGAAACGTAAGCCCCGACATAGAAAGGAGCGTGAAAAATCAATTATTTTCCGAATTCTTCAATGCACCACACCCCAATATGTCCCCTTGAGATTCTATATTTATTGAGGAAAGGTGCGTGAATCAATGTCAGTAACAAAGGACAGTACAACCGGCAAATGGATGTCCCAGATTCGGGTGAAAGACTGGACGGGAAAAACCATCCACAAAAAGAAAAGAGGCTTCTCCACAAAAAAAGAAGCCATACAATGGGAACAGGAATATATCCGGCAGGCGGCAGGCAGTCTGGGAATGACCTTCGGGGATTTCATCCGGCTGTATCTGGAGGATATGGAAAAACGTCTGAAGCCTTCCACGGTCGCCAACAAGCGATTTCTGATCGACTTGAAAATTCTGCCGTATTTCGAGAAAATCCCGCTGAACGAGATCAAACCCACGGATATTCGCCGGTGGCAGAACGAACTGAGCAGTTACCGCGACGAAACCGACAAGCCGTATTCACAGACGTATTTGAAAACCATCAACAATCAGATCACGGCAATTTTCAATTACGCGGTGAAATACTACGGACTGAACGAAAATCCCTGTCACAAGGCGGGCAGCATGGGCAAAAAGAACGCCGATGAAATGCTGTTCTGGACAAAGGATGAATTTCAGTCCTTCATTGAAGCAATGAAAGATCGTCCCGTCAGTTATACGGTATTCATGACCATGTACTACACCGGCATCCGGGAAGGGGAACTGCTTGCGCTGACCCCGGCAGATATCGACTTTGAAAAAGGAACTCTCCGGATCAATAAAAGTTTTCAGAGGATCGACGGCAAAGATGTAGTCACCACACCGAAAACGCCGAAAAGCAACCGTGTGGTCACGATTCCGGATACCCTGCAGACCTGTCTGAAAGCGTACATGGAGAAAATGTTCGAGCTTCAGCCGGATGACCGCCTGTTTCCCCACACGAAAAGTTATCTCTATCACGAACTGGAATATGGATGCGAAAAATCCGGTGTCAAAAAGATCCGGGTGCACGATATCCGTCACAGCCACGCCAGTCTGCTGGTGGAGATGGGCTTTTCCCCTCTGCTGATTGCCGAACGTCTCGGACATGAGCGGGTACAAACCACGATGGAAACCTACAGCCATCTGTACCCGAACAAGCAGACAGAGGTAGCCAGACAGCTCGATCAGCTGATGTAAAAGATGTACCGGCTACAAAAAACGGCTGAAATGTAGCCATTTTGTAGCCGGTTAAAAAGCGAAACCCCGAAAAATCGCATGAAATCGTGGTTTTTCTGCGTTTTTCGGGGTTATTTGAAACTTAGGGGATTATTCCCACTCAATCGTACCGGTCGGCTTCGGCGTTAGATCCATCAGTACGCGGTTGATTCCTTCAACCTCGCTTGTGATTCTCGCCGTAATCTTGTGCAGTACCGCATACGGAATCTCTTCAATCGTCGCGGTCATCGCGTCCTTCGTGTTCACTGCACGCAGGATCGCCGGCCAGCCTTCGTAACGGCTGTCATCCTTCACGCCAACGCTCTTGATGTCCGGAATTACGACAAAATACTGCCATACCTTTTCAGCAAGGCCGCAGACTGCAAATTCTTCGCGCAGAATCGCGTCTGCTTCACGGAGTGCATGGAGACGGTCGCGGGTGATCGCACCGAGGCAGCGTACGCCCAGACCCGGGCCCGGGAACGGCTGACGGTATACCATCGCGTGCGGCAGACCGAGAGCTTCGCCGACAACGCGGACTTCGTCCTTGAACAGGAGCTTGAGGGGTTCGACCAGTTCAAACTTCAGGTCTTCCGGCAGACCGCCGACGTTGTGGTGGGACTTGACGGCCTTCTTGCCTTCCGCCTGCTTGATGCTTTCCAGAATGTCCGGATAGATCGTTCCCTGTGCGAGGAATTCAACGCCGTCCAGCTTGCGCGCTTCGTCGGCGAACACTTCGATGAATTCCTTGCCGATGATCTTTCTCTTGCTTTCGGGATCGGATACCCCCGCGAGAAGGTCGAGGAAGCGATCCGTTGCGTCAACATAGATGAGGTTCGCGTCGAGCTGGTTCCGGAAAATCTCAATTACCTGCTCGGATTCCCCTTTTCTCATAAGACCGTGGTTTACATGAACGCAGACGAGCTGGCGGCCGATCGCCTTGATAAGCAGAGCCGCAACTACAGACGAGTCAACCCCGCCGGACAGGGCAAGCAGTACCTTCTTATCGCCGACCTGCGCGCGTACTTCCTTCACCTGCTCTTCAATAAAAGCAGCGGCAAGTTCGGGCGTGGTGATGCGTTCCATCGTTTCGGGACGAACGTTAGACATAATATTCCTCCAAACATATTCTGGCTTTTCGCCATTTCAAAACAAATATAGTATAACCGGATAGAATTATTGTAGCACACTTCCGCCCATTTTTCAATGAAAACCTTCTTCGGGATATGCAGAAATTCTGGTACGTTCCGGGGGATTTTTCTGTAAAATTTCGCAAAAAATGCAGAACTTTTCTGCTGTTCCGAACGTCTTAAAGAATATATCCGCTTCTTATTTTTCCGTATGGAGGATTTTCTCATGAAATCAGCCCTCTTCCCGTACCTTCCCGCCGTTCTGCTGCTCCTGTTCAGCGGATGTGCCGCCGCAGAAGAGCCGTCGGAAACACCCGCACCTCCGGTATACTCTGCGGAAACGATTCTATCCATTCCTGCCCCTCTGCCGGAAACAGAACTGTCGGAGATATCCGATGAAATTTCCGAAGACCCGCCGCCGACTCTCTATTTCCGTGAAATTGCCGAATACATCGCCTTTGCAGACTCGACCGGATTACCGGATGAAGAATTCGACCGGTATGTCCGTGAAAACAATTATCACATGAACGGTATCCGTACGAAGGAAGATGCCGCCGCACTCCTCGCAAAACTGGATTCCATCACCGTTCCAGTGATCGAACAGGCAGAAGCCGTCAATATCACCGTTGCCATGGAAACCGGTCTCTGCACCATTGTTCAGCAAACGCCCGCAGACGAAATCTATTTCGTCCGGATTCCCCTGAATGAAACTCCTGTTTCCGTTGACCCGGTCAATAAAACGAGACTGCCCACCGATGCCTCCGACGAAATCTATTGCTTCACAAATCCAACCCATCCGACTCATTATCAATATGAAGGATTCCTCGGCGGCAGCTACATTTTCATCTGGACGAAAACCGCAGACAAAGCCGCAGCAGATGAAGCGGTTTCCAATCTTACGTTCACGACTCTTGCGGATTTTATCCAATAAATGTGTTCGATACCAAAAAGCACGAACGGCGATAGCCAAGGAGTGCGGGGGATGACGATATGTAGCTGAATTCAGTAGTTACTCACTATATCAACGAATCCCTTCCGGCGAGGGAAGTCAGGGTCTTGGCGGAGCCTGACTTCCCCGTTATAATTTTCGTAGAATTTCAAACCAACATCATGTCAGCGGATGGGATCAACGAAATGGCTACGCACAGACCCAAGAAAATCCCCTATAAAAAGAAAAAATCTGCACATCCTAAATTTGATAGCAGATGAAAAAGGTTTTGGAAGGGGTTTGGGGAAACCTTTTCCTCAAAAAGGTTTCCCCAAAAAAACATCCCCCAAGAAACGTCCCCCTCACGCACCCATCACACAGATCACCCCCGCCGTAATGTCGTCCGCCGAACCGCGCCGCTGCGCCTCCCGGACAATCTTCGCCGCCGCTTCCTTCGGACTGCCGCGCAGGAGAACCTCGTCCGTCGTCATCATGTCCAGAAGCCACGGTACTTCTTCGTAGGAACGCGCCGCACCGTCCGAGACCATCACCACGCGGTCGCCCGGCTGAACGTCGAACCGGATCATTTCCGCGTCCAGCGCACGGAGAATCCCGATCGGAACCGTCTTCGACTGAAGCCGGAAAATGCTCCCGCCGCGCAGAACGAACGACGGGGCAGCCCCGCTTTTCACGAATTTCGCCTCCCCCGTGATCCGGTCGATCTCCGCAATGTCGATGGTCGCCGAGCATTCCCGCTCCCCCGCGCGGAGAATGTTGTTCAGCATCTTCAACGCCGTCTCCAGCCCCGCACCCGATTCGAGCAGCCGCCGCAGAAGCGTCGCGCAGACCCCCGAGGTCAACGCCGCCTCCCGTCCGCTGCCCATCCCGTCCGAAATCAGCATATAGAATTTCTCCCCCGCCTCAAACGACAGAATCGCGTCCCCGCAGGGCTCCGCAGGATTGTCCGGCGGTACGTCCGTCACGTCTACACGGATTTCGTCCTCTTCCTCCGACATACCTCCCTCCATTTCGTATTCTTCATAGTCCACGTACGGCGTACCGCCCGCCTCCACGTTTTCACCAGTACCAGCATGATCCTCCCTCAGTTCCGCATATTTTTCCCGGCAGAACGCGGCTTCGTCCCGCTCGTCACCCTCCGATGTGATCCTTCCGCCCGATGCCGCACAGCCCGCCTGCCCCGCAAGACACGCATACGATGCCACCGAATGCATCGTCATCGACAACACCGACCCGTCAAGCTGGAATTCCGGCGAGGACAGACGTACCCCCGCCGCCTTCTCAAACAGCTTCCGGATGTCGTCCCCGCCCAGACGGGTCGCCGCAAGATCCACATCCCGTACCAGAATCTGCTTCACCCGTCCGCCGTATACCGTCACCGTTCCCGCCTGAAAATCCTGATACGTCAGCAGACGGCGCAGCTTTTTCGACAGTTCCCCGTCAATCTGTGTCACGCGTTCTCCCTCGGTGTACGCGGTTTTCATCAGTTCTCCCGCCAGTCCGAGATCCGCCGCCGTCACCGACAGCTTGTCGTTTTCCCTCCTTTTTGCAATTTTTTCTCCCGCGCTCCGGTTGATTTCGTCCAGAATCCGCCCGATGTTGAAACAGTGCGATGCCAGCGCGGACGGAACGGTTCCCGCCGAAACCACGCCGTCCCGCATCAGTTCGCCGGTCATGGCGGCAATCACCGGCGCGGTTTTCGAATTGTGCGCTTCGTGACACTTCGCCCGGACAGCGCACCCACGGCAGTACGTTCCGAACGCCTCCTCGCAGATTTCCCGCATTTCCGTCTTTCCCGGTTTGGACAGCCGCTCCGACATCCCGTACAGAATTGCCGAAACCGACCCGAGACTGTCCGACAGCTTCGAGATGCGCGTCCCCATTTCGTCCTTCGCGCGCAGTGCCATTCCGGTTTCCGCCGACTGTGTCCGCACTGCGCCGCCGAACAGATTTGCCGGAAGCCGCACCATCCCGCCCCGGTACAGCGGGATCAGAACCGCGCACGCAACCGTCACCGGCGGCAGAACCGCGACCAGTCCGTCAAAGCCGTTCTGATAAATCGCCCATGCCACGGACGCAATTCCCGCGGAGAGCAGCCCGAACGTCTGCGAATACCGCCCGAAAACCGACACAATCACCGCTGACAGAGCAAACAGCGGCAGATAGCGCAGATCGAGCATCATTCCGCAGCAGATTCCGGCGAGCGCACCCCGATGTACGCCGAACTGTCCGGCGATCACCACCGCCGCGGCAAAGGCGAACAGAATCCCGAACCCGAACGGGGTGTTCAGAATCCCTCCCGCCCCCGCCGTCAGATGTGCCCCTCGTGACACGAACAGAGTCTGCAAAGCATGGGTCAGCACGGCGCACACGGCGTAAAGTCCCGCTTCCCGGAAAGGGGAGGCACGCATGGTGCGATCCGACACCGCATAGAATATGTAAGTAAGCAGCGGAGCGAACAGAAGCGAAAAGACAGCACCGAACAGGTCGTAATACGCAAACCCACCCCTGACCACCGACCATGCTCCGGCGAACAGTGCTGCACAGGCGGCCAGTGTCATCCGGACGCTGATGGATTCCCGGAGCATGGTCCCGTCGGCATTCCCGGCGAGGAACATCGCACGGCGGAGAGCGTCTCTTGGCTGCGGACGTTCGTTGTCCGGCGAGCGGGAACCGTCGATGGCATCCAGCTTCCGCCACATTTTCCGGCGGCGGCCGCGCGACTTCATCCAGTCCGGCAGACGATCCGACAGAAGCCAGACCGACGTGACCATCCGGACAACGGCAAGGAGCGTGAGAACAAGCGCGTACGCACCGCCGACCGCCGGAATCCGCGCCGATCCGAACAGACTTCCGGCAAGCGCGGGAAGAAGTGCGGACACGCCTGTTACAGCGGCAACGGCGGCGATCCCGAACGGGTACGTTCCGGGAAACGCTTCGGCTCCCGCAGCAAGGAAGCTCACGGCGAAGCACAGGAGCGCGGCGAGAATACGTCTGGCGGCGGCAGTGGACAGCATGGTTTTCCATGAGGTTCCCGCCGGGACGAGCGCACGGACATCCGATTTGATTTTTTCTTTCATAAATACCTCCGAATATGTACAGGATTTGCTCTGTGAGCCGATTATAGCGCATCGGGCAGGCGGAAAACGGTCGCATGGCGGAGGTCGTCCGGGACACGGAAAGCGTGGGAAATTATGAAGATCCGGAAAACGCACCGATTTCATGATTCTTCCCTGCCGGAGCGGGACGGACTGTGTCGGGATATCGCGCGGGAAACGTGGGGGCACCCCTTCGGGGTGGAAGGTAGAAAAAATGTCCGTTGGACATTTTTTCAAATTTTATGTCCCTACGCGGGACGGGCGCACAAAGGGGCTCAGACGCCGCCCCTTTGTGAATTCCCGGCTTGGCGTTCGGGGGACTCGCCCTCGAGGGCTCAGACAGACAGCGGTTTGCCCGCATTCAGATTGTTAGGAAGAGACAAAGTTGGGTGCAAATCTGTCCAAATCGTTTGTTCAGTAGAAATAGCCATGAGGTATACCTGAAAATTTAGGTTCTACCTTTGGTTGAACGAAATTTCTGTTCTTCCGTGCGATCTGCTGAGTGAACACTGCTGTCTGTCTGAGCCCCTAAGGCCGAGTCCCACAAACGCGGGGTGTCCAGAGGGTTCTCCCTCTGGTCGTGGAGATTCATAAGAGGACCGCGACCGGTCCTCTTATGCGCCGTCCCGCGCAGGGATATAAAATTGAAAAAAGTACCGGAACGGTACTTTTTTCTTCCTTCCTTACAAACCGTTTGCATTTTCTCAAACTTTTTTGTAGAAATCGTATATTTTCCCTTGACAAACCGCAGACCCCGTGGTATAATGTAATCACAAATAACAAAATACATGAAAATCAAGGTGGAATATGTACAGATAACAATCGTTTGCGAAGAACCCATGCACACGCGCTTTGAAGATGCGTTGCCATGATTTGAGATGGCCATATTTGTGTGACGATGCGGTGGTTTGCGAACGGGAGTTATATACGCTTCCGCCTTTTTTGCGCGCATTTTTAAATTTCATATAAACAGAACGTATGTACCTCCGGTTTATAGTACCAATCGAACGAGAGATATTGCCTCCCTCTGTGAGGGAGGTGGCGGCGATTAGCATTCGTCACTCTTCCGTGCATGGAACTCGCCGACGGAAGGAGTCTCAAACAAGCACTCCGCACTCTCTGTATCTCCTGCGCTGGGTGCAAACTTTTTCAACTCCTTCCGTCAGCGTTCCTTAGCTCATCTAAAAGTGACGTTTGTATAACGCTGCCACCTCCCTCAAAGAGGGAGGCAAATACCTTTTATTCACGGAGGTACTTTTTTATGCTTCAGATCAATCACATTACCATACACCACAAAAAAGACGACCGCACGCTCGTACGCGATTTTTCCTTTACCCCGCGCGAGGGCGAAAAGGTCGCGTTCATCGGCGAGGAGGGCAACGGCAAGTCCACCGTCCTCGCACTGATTCATGATCCCTCACTCATCGAATCCTACGCCTCCTTCACCGGAACCGTCTCGAAAGGCGGCTGCGTCACCGGATACCTTCCCCAACAGCTTCCCGCCGGATTCGCGGACATGACTTTCTGGGAATTTCTCTATACAGATGCCCCCGATGACCTGCCCTTCGCGCTGGTCAACCGGCTTGCCGCCGATTTTGCTCTGTCCGAACGGATCACGAACGATGAGATTCCTCTCGGACGGATGTCCGGCGGGGAAAAAATAAAAGTCCAGCTCCTGCGTATTCTCACGCGGGAACCGGACATTCTCCTCCTCGACGAACCGTCGAACGATCTCGACCTCGACACGCTCGTCTGGCTGGAGGATTTCATCCGAACTACCCCGAAAACCGTCCTGTATATCTCGCACGACGAGGTACTTCTCGAAAATACCGCCGAGTGCATCGTCCACATCGAGCAGATCATGCGCCGGACGGAGCCGAAAGTCACCGTCAGCCGGACGGGATATACGGATTACATCGAACGCCGCGCGGGGATGATCGAAAAATCGGAGATCATCGCCGGGAAGGAAAAGGCGGAGTTCGACAAAAAAATGGAACGCTACCGCAAAATCTACGACCGCGTCCGCATCGCTCAGCGGGATGTCTCCCGTCAGACTCCCGGAACCGGCCGTCTGCTGAAGAAGAAAATGCACTCTGTCAAGTCGATGGGCAAGCGGTTTGAGAAGGAAAAGGAAAACCTCGCCAAAAAGATCGACACGGAGGAAGCGATCATGATCGACTTTCCGGAAATCAATGTTCCTCACGGCAAGGTAATTCTCGACCTTGACTTGCCCGTTTTGTACGCCGGAGGAGCCGGAGGAAACGAATCCCCCGCAGAAAACGCGGCAGTTCTGGCGGAAAACATCCGGTTCACGCTGTACGGTGGGGACAAACTGGTCATCACCGGAAAAAACGGATGCGGAAAAACGACCCTGATGCGGGAAATCGCGCGGCGTCTTCTGCCGCGAACTGATCTGCACACGGTCTATATGCCGCAGCATTACGAAGACGAAATGCCGCAGGAACAGACGCCGGTCGAATACCTGTCGCAGACGGGCGACCGCAGCGAGGACATCAAACACCGGACGTATCTCGGGAGCATCAAATTCACGGCGGCGGAAATGGAACATCCGATCGCGGCACTGTCGGGCGGACAGCGCGCGAAGCTGTATTTCCTGAAGATGATCCTGTCCGGCGCGGACACGCTCCTGCTCGACGAACCAACCAGAAACCTGTCGCCGATGTCGAACCCGGTCATCCGGCGGATTTTACAGAATTACGGCGGCACAATCATTGCCGTCTCCCACGACCGCAAATTCATCGACGAGGTCGCGGAGATGGAATACGAAATGGGCGAAATGACGTAAACAATACAGTTATCAATCCACACAAGGAGGATTCCCCTTATGTCCGAATCATGGAAAAATCCGCTGACAAAGCTGGACTACCCCGACCCCGATATCATCCGTGTCGGCGATACCTATTACATGGTCAGCACCACCATGTATTTCATGCCGGGATGCGAGATCCTGCGCTCCTACGACCTCGTGAACTGGGAACACGCCGCCTATGTCTACGATACCCTCGACGGCACCGACCGTCAGCGGCTCTGCGGAGACAAGCACATCTACGGCAACGGAATGTGGGCACCGAGCTTCCGCTGGCACAACGGCACCTTCTACATCTGCTTCGCAGCGAACGATACGCACAAAACCTACCTCTACACTGCCAAATCCGTCGAGGGACCATGGGAAAAGCACCTCATCGACGGCTTCTACCACGACTCTTCCCTTCTGTTTGACGATGACGGCCGCGTCTACCTTGCGTTCGGCAACCGCGTGATCCGGATCATCGAGCTGAAGCCCGATCTCAGCGGTCCGCTGGAAGGCGGACTGAACCGTGTGGCCGTGGTCGATCCGTGGAAGCACAACCTCGGCTACGAAGGCACGCATTTCTATAAAATCAACGGAAAATACTACCTGTTCTTCATCCATTCGCTCGAAACGCGCTGGATGCGGACGGAAGCCTGCTACGTCGCGGACTCCATTGACGGCGAATTCACCGGCGGCGAAATTCTGGAAGACGACATGGGCTACTGCGGACAGGGCGTCGCGCAGGGCGGTATTGTCGATACCCCCGACGGACGCTGGTATGCCGTCCTGTTCCAGGATTCGGGCGCGGTCGGACGGATTCCCGTGCTGGTTCCCGTGACATGGAATGGCGACCGCCCCGTCTTCGGCGTTGACGGAAAGGTGCCGCATACCTTCCCCGTCACCTCCACCCGTCCCGGCCACGAATACACCCCGCTGGTGGGCAGCGACGACTTCCGCGTACCGGAACCCGACGCGCGGCGGTACGGCAGCTTCGGATTAAAAAGCGCGTGGCAGTTCAATCACGAACCGAACCTCGCGCTGTTTGAGCATGACAGGAAAAACGGCTGCGTCCGCATCACGACGGACAAGCTGTGCGGCGATCTGACGCAGGCAAGGAATACATTGACCCAGCGGATGATCTACCCCGGCTGTACCGGCGAAATCACCGTGGACATCCGCGGACTGAACGAAGGCGACTATGCCGGAATCTGCGCTTTGCAGAGTGCGTTCGGCTTCATCGCGGTCACTATCCGCGGCGGACAGCCCTGTCTGGTCATGCAGCACGCGGAATTCGACCGGAACAACGTCCGGACGATCACGGAAGAAGCGGTCATTCCGGGGACGGGAGACGTATTCCGTCTCCGCGCAACGGCGGAATTTACAGAAATGAAGGACGAAGTTTCTTTCGCATACCATGACGGCAGCGGCTGGACACCGCTCGGCCCCGTTCACAAAATGCACTATCGTCTCGATCATTTCACGGGCTACCGTTTCGGCCTGTTCGTATATTCGACGATTCAGACAGGCGGCACGGCGGAATTCCGCGATTTCATCTACCGTCCCCTTCGATAATCGCGCGCACTTCCTCATACCCCGACACCAGTCCGACGGCTTCGGCGAACGCCTTCGCGGACATTCCCGGAGGGAGTCCGAGCCGCCGGCAGACGTCGTCCCGCAGGGATGCGGAATTGTCGTGACCGGTCAGGCCGAGTTCGTACATCTGCGCGCTCGTGATACCGGAACGTTCTGCTGCCGCCGTGTTTTCCGAACCGCAGAAGTCCGGCTCCTGAATTACAAATTCAGGGTGCGCGGCGGCAAATTTTTCGAAAATCCCGCGCAGGATATCGGCGGAAACCCCTTCGACGCCGAGGTAGCCCGCTTTCGACGGCGCAGCCTTCCGGCGTTCTTTCCCTTCAATCCGGGGGGTATACAGATCGTATACCGGAATCCCGCCGAGCATCCCGCGCAGATGGGAGCGGATCACCCGTCCGCCGCCGTCGCTGTCGGAAAGGATCACGACCCCGTTTGCTCCGAGCCGCCGGATCAGCGCACGCTTTTCGGCATTGTTGAAGACCCCGAATCCATCGGTTGCGATGACCACCGCGTTGACGATGGATTTTATTTTGATTTTGTCGTATTTTCCCTCTACGATGACAGGGATGTTGAGTGTAATCATATCGTTCGTCCTTTTTTGAAGGTAGAAAAATGACCGTTCCGGTCATTTTTCAATTTTATGTCCCTGCGCGGGACGGCGCACAAATGGAGTTCACGAAGTGAACTCCGTCAATCGCCGCCCCTTTGTGAATTCCCGGCTTGACGTTCGGGGGACTCGCCCTTGAGGGCTCAGACAGACAGCGGTTTGCCCGCATTCAGATTGTTCGGAAGGGACAAGGTTTGGGTGCAAATCTGTCCAAATTGTTCGTTCAGTAGAAACAGCCGTGACGAAATGGCTGTTTGCCACGCGGTTAGCCTATTTTAACTGCCGGCTTGCGCCGGACTTAAACTGGCAGGACAGTCCGCAGCTTTCGGTTGAACTTTGAGAGGAGTCCAGAGGATACTTCCTCTGGTTGCGGAGAGTCAAGAGAGGCCCGCAATCGGGTCTCTCTTGCGCCGCCACGCGCAGTGGCATTAATTTTGAAAAAAGTACCGTCAGGTACTTTTTTCTTCCTTTCAATCCAAACGAACGGTTTGGACAATCCTTCACTGCCCGCAGATCAGTCTCTCGATCACCGCATACCCCAGCGGGGTGGACTTCATCTTCCGGTCCGCTTCCGCGCAGCGTACGACCGCGCGGTCGAAATATTCCACCGGATGGCTCCGCGCCGCGTTCATGTACAGCCCCGCTTTGTAGCTGTGCATCTTCATCCGCTTCGCAAATTCCGCGCTGTTCATCCCCTCTTCCAGAGAGTGCGCCGCCGCCGCAAGGTCGCAGAAAACCCGCGTGATCTGCGAGAGTACCATAATCGGTTCCTCCCGCTTCCGGATCTTGATCGCCAGAGCGTCCAGTGCCGCCGGTATGTTCCCTTCCAGAACGCAGTTCGCCAGCTTGAACGCGTCGTCTTCGTCCGTACGCGTGACAGCGGCTTCCACGTCCGCAACGGTCACTTCCGTCCGGCCGCTTTCCGCTGTGTACGCCGCCGCTTTCGCCAGTTCGCCCGACAGACGGTACATCGACCGTCCGCACAGCGTCAGGATACGCATCGCCGCCTGCTGCGAAACTGTCAGTCCGTACTCCGCAAAGTGCCGCTCGATCCACCGGATCAGACGTGCGTCCGACTGAACGTCAAACGCCACCGTTTTCATGAACGTTTCCGCTTTTTTCAGAAATGCCGACGGACGTTTCGGGTTTCCCGCGTCAAATCCGTCCGCCGCAATCCGCAGGATCACGACCGCCGAATCCGCACCGCCGCCGTCCCCGAACAGAGACACCGCGCCGCCCGCATCTTCGCCCGACGCAATTTCCTCGAGCATCTCCAGAAACGCCGTCCGTTCCTTTTCGTTCATCAGCTTTTCCAGATTTGCCGTGGAAATGTCCACCAGCTTCTTTTCCGCCATCACCGGCGGCGCAAGAATCGCTTCCCGCACCGCGTCCGCGTCAAACGAATCGTCCGAAAACCGGACGTAATTGAACGCCGCAAATCCCGGATCGGTCACAACCGCCGCTTTGATCTGCGCCGCATAGTGATTCTTCATGTAATCCTCATCGCCGTAGAAAAAATACATCCCTTTCGGCGATTTGATGTCGCTGCGAAGTTCGCTCTCGGTCATTCTCTTTCCTCCTCTGCATGGCAATATATGGAAATTAATGGTATATTCATAAAGGACTCGTATATTTTTTCACAAAGCTCTGCTACAATAAAATTATAACACAGAAGAACTGTAAAATAAATGAATATTTCACTCCCGCGGAGTGAAATATTTTCCGATTCTTTTCACTCTTCTCTTTTCTCTCTTCACTCAACGGAGTTTCCCATGTCCAATATTTTCGATTATCTTCTCTGGCGCGGCGATCTGTCGTTTTCCGCCGCACCGTTCAACGAGGTAGACAACCTCATTCTGTCGATGCTGTCGTTCATCGAATACCGGGACATTGTTCCCGGAAAACTGCTCGGAACGCCTGTCCGGCTGTCCGAATGTCTGCGCCGCTACGAGAAAAACTTCCCGACCGGCGAGGATTTCGGCGTTATTGTGCCCGCCGAGACGACCGATCTGTTCCGGCAGGCGGCACTGTCCGCGCGTTTTTCCGAAATTTACGCCGCATACTACATAAACAAAACCAGTGACGGCAGCGGTGATCCGCTGCAGTTCGCCGCGATCACCTACATCCTGCCGGACAATTCCGTTTTCATCGCATTCCGCGGGACGGACGACAGTCTTGTGGGGTGGCGGGAGGACTTCAACCTGAGCTTCACCTGCCCGATCCGTTCGCAGGAGCTTGCGGCGGCCTACGTCGCGGACGTTGCGTCGGTGTACCGCGGAGACATCCGCATCGGCGGGCATTCCAAGGGAGGCAATCTGTCGGTTTACGCAGCGGCGTTTGTTCCGCCGCACGTTCAGCAGCGGATTGTGACGGCGTACAGCAACGACGGCCCGGGATTTCTGCCGCACGTTCTGGAAACGGCGGAATACCGCGCGATTGCGGATCGCGTAATCACGTTTGTGCCGCAGTCGTCGGTGATCGGGATGCTTCTGGAACACGACGGGGAGTACCGGGTGATCGACAGTACGATTCACAACGGCCTGTTCCAGCACGATCCGTTTTCGTGGAGCGTATCGGGGCCGAAATTTCTCCATCGGGAGGGGTTATCGAAGCAGGGACAGCGGCACGATCAGGTACTGCGTTCGTGGCTGTCGAAGCTGGACAGCGAAGAACGCCGGAGATTCACGGAGACGCTGTTCGGCGTCCTCGAATCGACGGGAGCGAAGACGGTGTCCGACCTTACGGAAGGCCGCCTGAACAGCATCGGGACGATTCTGCGGACGTTCGGAAATCTCGACCGCGAGACGAGGGAGCAAGTGTTTAATTTTATTAAACGGCTTGCGGAAGCCGCGGTGGAGTGAGGGGAAATTTCTCGAAATTTAAAAGGAAGAAAAATGACCGTTCCGGTCATTTTTCAATTTTTATGTCCTGCGCGGACGGCGCATAAAGGGGCTCAGACGCCGCCCCTTTATGAATTGCTGGCTTGGAAATCGTTCGGGGGACTCGGTCTTGAGACCTCGGACAAACAGCGGTTTGCCCGCATTCAGATCGTTCGGAAGGGACAAGGTTTGGGTGCAAAGCTGTCCAAATCGTTCGTTCACTACAAACAGCCGTGAAGGGATACTGAAATATCAGTTCCACTTTTCAGCAAAACGAAATCCCTGTTCTTCCGTGCGATCTGCTGAGTGCAAACTGCTGTTTGTTTGAGCCCTCAAGGGCGAGTCCCACGAACGCTAAGCCGGAAATTCATAAAGGGGCGGCGTCTGAGCCCCTTTATGCGCCGTCCCGCGCAGGGACATTAATTTTGAAAAAAGTACCGTCAGGTACTTTTTTCTTCCTTTCAATCAAACGAACGGTTTGGTATTCCTCAGCCCTGTGCAGCAGAATTCACCTTGTCCGCGGCGGACATAATCCCAAGCCGCGCACTTTCGTACGTCAGGCCGCCCTGCATGAACGCCGTGTACGGCGCGCGCATCGGTCCGTCCGCCGACAGCTCGATCGACGCGCCGCCGACAAAGGCTCCCGCCGCCATGATGACCGGATCGGCGTAGCCCGGCATTTCCCACGGGTACGGCGTAACGTGCGCGTCAATCGGGGATGCCGACTGGATGCCCTGGCAGAACGCCACCAGCTTTTCCGGTGCGTCACAGTCCACTGCCTGCACGATATCGCTCCGGCGGACATTCCACGCCGGATTCACGCGGTAGCCCATTTCGCCGAACATATATGCCGCAAGATGCGCCGTTTTCATCGCCTGCGCGACCGTATGCGGTGCGTAGAACAGCCCTTTGATGAGATTGCGGTTCTGACCGAGAGATGCGCCCACTTCCAGACCGACGCCCGGCGAGGTCAGACGGTAGCCGCAGAGATCAACCGCTTCCTGTGTACCGACGATATACCCGCCGATATCCGCCATGCCGCCGCCCGGATTCTTGATGAGAGAACCCGCCATCAGGTCAACGGCGCATTCGTTTTCTGCACCGCCAAGGGGCTTGCCGCACGGTTCTTCGATTTCGGTGAACTCGCCGTAGCAGTTATCGACCATGAACACCGGCTTCTTCATACCGGTCTTTTTTGCATATTCCGCAACCTCGTAGGCCGCACGGCGGATTTCGCGCACGGTCAGCGTCGGACGGTCGGCATAGCCTTTGGAACGCTGGACGTAAACCATTTTCACGCGGTCGCCGTATTCGGCGAAGATCGCGCGCATTCCGTCGAAATCGAACGGCAGACCTTCTTCGTCGCGGGGCTGAAGATCGGTTTTCATGAAAGTCACGCCGAAATCCGCGAGGGAGCCGTCGCCGGTTTTTCCGTTCGGCTGTGCGTTTCCGTCGATGCCGATAACGTCGAGGAGAGTATCGTAGGGGGTACCGGAGATGGAAAGCATGATGTCACCCGGACGGAGGATGCCGAACAGGGCAACGGTGAGGGTATGCGTTCCGGAAAGGAGGGATGTCCGCATGAAACCGGCTTCCGCACGGAAAATTTTTGCCGCGAGAACGTCGATCATATCACGGCCGCGGTCGCCGTAGCCGTAGCCGGTGGACGGAGCGAACAGGGATTCGGACACTTCGCACTGACGGAAGCAGTCGAGGACGTGTTCGGTATTGAAACGCGAGATTGCGTCGATATCGTTGTAAATGGCGGACATGGCAGATTCCGCCCGATCCGCAAGTGCGCGGATATTCTGGGAAATGTTCATGATGGTTCTCTTTCTATATAAGTGATTCTGTGATGGTTGGTTTACTTTCCCTGCAGCCAGATCAGCAGTACCGTGATATCCGCGGGATTGACCCCCGAAATCCGTGCAGCCTGTCCGATCGTTGCGGGCTTGACCTTATCAAGTTTCTGTGCGGCCTCCAGACGGAGTCCCTTGATCTGCGAATAGTCGATATCCTGCGACAGGCGGGTATCCTCCGACTTCTGCTGACGCGCGACTTCCTCAAGCTGGTGTTTGATATAGCCTTCATACTTGATTTCCGTTTCCACGCGTTCTGCCAGATTTCTCGGAAGTGCCGGACGGTGCGGGTCGAATTTCGCGGTTGCGGCGTAATCCAGTCCCGGGCGGCGGATGATATCGCAGAGGTTCGCACCGGAGGAAATCGGCGTGGTGCCGCGTTCTTCCAGAAGTTCGTTGATGCCCGAAGTGGGGCCGACGTTGACGTGGCGCAGACGTTCGATTTCGTCCGTGACAGCCTGCGTCCGTGCGAGCGTTTCCGCGTAGCGTTCGTCCGAGAAAAGTCCCGCGTAATGCGCGTACTTCGACAGACGTTCCTCCGCGTTGTCCTGACGGATCAGCAGACGGTATTCGCTCCGCCCCGTCATGATGCGGTACGGCTCGTTCGTCCCCTTGGTGACAAGGTCGTCGATCAGCGTACCGAGGTAGGACGAATGGCGCGGCAGAATGATCTGCTCCATCCCGCGGACGTACAGCGATGCGTTCATGCCCGCAAGAAGTCCCTGTGCCGCCGCTTCCTCGTAGCCGGACGTCCCGTTGAACTGTCCCGCGCCGAAAAGTCCGGCAACTTTTTTCAGTTCCAGCGTCCCGTAAAGTTCGAGCGGATTGATGCAGTCGTATTCGATGGCATAGGCATAGCGCATGATTTCCGCGTGTTCAAACCCCTTCAGGGAATGCAGCATCTGCACCTGCACGTCCGCCGGAAGGGACGACGAGAAGCCCTGTAAATAAATTTCGTCCGTATTGTCGCCCATCGGCTCCACAAAAAGCTGATGCCGTTCCTTATCGGCGAAGCGGATGACCTTGTCCTCAATGGATGGGCAGTAGCGCGGGCCGGTACCGTGGATTTTGCCGGAATAGAGCGGCGAACGGTGGATATTGTTTTTGATGATGTTGTGCGTTTCCTCGTTGGTGTAGACCACATGGCACGGTACCTGACGGATGCCGTTGAGCGCGTCGGGATCGGTGCGGGTGGAATACGGCGTGATATATTCCTCGCCGTCCTGCCGTTCGAGAACGGAAAAATCAATGGAACGGCGGTGAATACGGGGCGGTGTTCCCGTTTTGAAGCGCATCAGTTCAACGCCGAGCGATTCCAGACAGGGGGTCAGTCCGCTGGACGGAAGCGAATTGTCGGGACCGGACGAACGGCGCACATCGCCGACATGGGTCACGCCGCCGAGGTATGTCCCGGTGCAGACAATCGCGGCACGGCAGGCAAAATCGCCGCAGGGTTCGGTACGGATGCCGGTGACGCGTCGGCGGCCGTTTTCGGCTTCCTCCGTGAATACCTCGGTGACTTCCGCCTGAAGGATACGGAGGTTGTCGGTATGTTCGAGGATCTCCTTCATGAGATCGGAATATTTTCTACGGTCGGCCTGCACACGCTTGGAGCGAACAGCGGCCCCCTTGCTGGTATTGAGCGTACGGGACTGCATGGTCACGCGGTCGGCGGCATAGCCCATTTCCCCGCCCATGGCGTCGATTTCGAAGACGAGATGCCCCTTGCCGGTACCGCCGATGGACGGATTACAGGGCATATTGGCGACGGCATCGAGGGACAGGGTAAAGAGCGCGGTATTCAGTCCGATACGCGCACAGGCGAGAGCGGCTTCCACGCCGGCATGACCCGCGCCGATGACGGCGACATCAAACGAATCGGTATTCATCATGGAAGAAAACCTCCGGAAATAACATATATCATAATTTTTAATTATACCACAAATAGAAGGAAGAAAAAAGTACCTGACGGTACTTTTTTCAATTTTTATGTCCCTGCGCGGGGGCGATGGAAAATGCCCCTTCGGGGCAGAAGGTAGAAAAACGCCTGAAGGCGTTTTTCAAAATTTATGTCCTACGCGGACGGCGCACAAAGGGGCTCAATCGCCGCCCCTTTGTGAATTCCCGGCTTATCGTTCGGGGGACTCGGCCTTAAGGCCTCGGACAGACAGCGGTTTGCCCGCATTCAGATTTTCAGGAAGAGACAAGGTGCAGTACAAATCTGTCCAAATTGTTCGTTCAGTAGAAATAGCCGTGAGGGATATCTTAAATGTCAGTTCCACCTTTGGTTGAACGAAATCTCTGTTCTTCCGTGCGATCTGCTGAGTGAACACTGCTGTATGTCTGAGGCCTCAAGGCCGAGTCCCCCGAACGCCAAGCCGGGAATTCATAAAGGGGCGGCGTCTGACGGAGTTCACTCCGTGAACTCCATTTATGCGCCGTCCCGCGCAGGGACATAAAATTGAAAAAAGTACCGGAACGGTACTTTTTTCTTCCTTCCAATGCAAACGAACGGTTTGCACACCCCCACACCGGCTGTAAGCCAAAGAAAGAAAAAATCCCCCGCTGTGGCGTTTCATAACAAGCGTATAGAAACCCTGCTTACGCAAGGACGGTGCCCTCCCGACCGGTTCGTGCTCCCAGCGTCCTGTCGCTGCGGCGGCGCAGAATGCGCGCACGGCAGCGGAGGGAGGTCTGCATACCTCGCGGCCGGAGTCCGGGCTCCTTTTTACTCTTCGTGGGTTTTTACGCTCATTACTATCTCGCTTACAGCAGGAGACAGTTTGCTTTTGTTGGGCTTCTGCTCAGTTTTCGTCGTCGTAGAAAATATCCGAGAATTCGTCGTCGAAAATGTCCGCGATGCGGTCGAATTCTTCGTCGTCCTCGATCGTTTCGAGAATGTCTTCGCCGTCTTCATCGACGCCGCACTTGAGGATAACGTATTCTTCGCTTTCTTCTTCGCCGTCTTCGTTTACGGGGATCAGTGCCTTATAAACCGCGCCTTCGTGTTCCAGCGTACCGAGCAGTGCAAAGTGCAGTTCGTTGCCGTCTTCGTCGGTCAGCGTGTAGATTTCCGGATCGTACTCTTCGACAGATTCGATCGGTTCCTTGTCCGCGTTAAAGAGTCCGTCTTTCTTATCCATTGTTCTTCTTACCTTTCAGCAGTTAATCATTCTATGCGGTCGTTTTCACGTTCAACCGTCTGCGTTATTATTGTACCGCGAAAGAGGCGTTTTGTCAAGGGGGTAATTCGTTCCGCCGGACGGGTGTTTGGATATTTCCCGGAACCGGCGGGAATAAGGATCCGAAAAACGCTTTTTACGCCTTCGGCTTGCCGTCCTTCTTACGGTCGAGACGGAGCATCCCTACGACGATGGACGAAATGACAAAGAGTTCGTTCAGCGTACCGCCGATATTGCCCGTGGACAGGTGATAGATGAACCAGCACGGCGGGGACGGCAGCGTGAACAGGCGAACCTTCGATGCGTCCTTCTGCGCGAACGAGATCGTCGTGAAAATCTGACCGACCAGCGGGAAGATATCCAGAGGCGACTGATAGGTCACCGCAACGCAGACCACCGCCGCGATGCTGTAGAACCATACCCAGAACGCCGTATGATCCGCCCATTTGTAACGGCCGCGCTGATAGAACGTCAGGCAGCGGCAGATGCCGTGGATGTTCAGAAGTGCGCCCGACATCCCGCCGAGCAGTGCCAGATTGATTGTAAACAGCGTCGCCGCGAGCATCTGGGCCGCGAGCATTTTTTTCTGCGAGTTCAGCTGGTAGCAGATGATCGTCACCACCAGCGCAAGGATTCCGAGAATCTGTCCGATAATCTGTGCCATAAAAAATACCTCATTTTGGCTAAGAACTAAGGGCTAATGGTGAATGACTGAGCCGGATCGTCCGTTTTTCCGGCAGACGGTCAATTTTGCCCCAGTCCTTAGTCATTCACTCTTAGTTCTTAGTCTTTTCCAGCCAGTCTTCGACGAGGGCATCCTGAAGGGCTTTCAGCATTTCCCCGTTCCGTCCGCCGACCGGTTTTCCGTCGATTTCCTTCACCGGGATGCAGAACGAGCCGCTGGACGAGATCATGACTTCCTCAGCCGTGAACAGGTCTGCCTTGGTGAACGGAATTTCCGCGTAGGGGATGCCGAGCTTGCGGCACATGGCCAGCATATTCATTCTTGCGATGCCGGGGAGGATGAGATTGTCCGTCGCGTGCGTCCGCAGAACGCCGTCGATGATGGCATGGACGTTGCTGTGCGCGCATTCGGTGACGATGCCGTTGTCCGCGCCTTCGTAAGCGGGGCGGAAGAAAATCGCTTCGTGGCAGCCCGCCTGATGCGCCTTTTCCGACGCCATGACATTCGGGAGAAGGTTCAGCGTTTTGATATTGCAGTGATAGAAGCGCGTATCCGGAACGGTGATGCAGGTCGTGGGTTTATAGGTATCCTGAACGTGTTCGGGAGTCAGCGTGATCCAGAGATTCGCGGTCATGTGTCCGCCGTGGGCATGATTGCGCGGAGCCGTCCCGCGGGAAAACTGGATGTAAATGAACTGTTCATGGCTGTCCACCTTTTTGACGAGATCGCACAGCAGCGCGCCGAGTTCGTTCTTCGTACAGGGCGCATGGATGCCGAGCAGCGCGGCGGAGTTATACAGCCGGTCGAGGTGGGCGTCGAGGCAATAGATGATATAATTGCGGCAGTACAGCGCGTCGTAGCAGCCGTCGCCGAAGCAGGTGGCACGGTCGTTCATCGGAACGGTAATCTTTTCGATGAGGTCGACGGTCCCGTTATAGTACCCGAGATTCTTCATAGGGTTTCCTCCGTTGATGGGGTTTCTTTCCGGGGATTATTATACCGCGAACCGGCGTAAATGTAAAGGGATATTTTCACTACAAAATGTACAAGGTGCAGGGGGAACGTTGGGGAGAACCTTTTTGAGGAAAAGGTTCTCCCCAAACCCCTCTCCAAAACCTTTTTAGGCGGTTGTTGCCGGTTTGTGTAGCTGATAGGATGGGGAGGGGATTTTTAAAATATTCCGTGGAGTTCGGCTGAAATTTGTTAGACCTGTTGACGTGAGGCTGGTTTGAATCTCTACGAAAATCGTTCTGGGGAAGTCAGGCTCCGCCAAGACCCTGACTTCCCGCGCCATGTTGCGACTGCATGATACAGTACGCCACTTTTGAATTCAGCTACGGTTCGTTGGGTTTCCGCGCGTCTTGGCTATCCCGCCGTCCGCGCTTTGCGATAGTTCGATTGGCTGACATACAGTTTTCTTCGAAAAGCACGAACGGCGTCAGCCAAGGAGTGCGGGGGATGACCAAATGTAGCTGAATTTTGACGTGACGCACCCCATCACCGTATCTCCATACGGCGTGGGAAGTCAGGGTCTTGGCGGAGCCTGACTTCCCCGTTATAATTTTCGTAGAATTTCAAACCAACCAAATGTCAGCGGATGGGATCAACAATATGTCAGCGCAGGCACCCAAGAAAATCCCCTATAAAAAGAAAAAATCTGCACATCCTACATTTGATAGCAGATGAAAAAGGTTTTGGAAGGGGTTTGGGGAAACCTTTTCCTCAAAAAGGTTTCCCCAAGAAAAAAATCCCCCGCCGAAAAAAGGTTTTTCCGGAACCGCCCCATTCCATTGACAATCCCTTCCCGGTGTGGTACAATTATTTTACTTGGAAATACGTCAAGATTTGATGAGAAAATTCGATGGAACCATTACGGATGTATGATAAATGAACAATAAATTTTCTTTAAGATATAGTGTAAAACGGGTGGCTGCCCTGTGTCTCGCCCTGCTGACGTTTACCGGATGTACCCTCAAAACCATCGTCGCCGAACCGTCAAAAACCGTCGGCGTGGGACGCGCGGCGGAAAATATCGTCTCGGAACCGGAGCGGGTCGAGGTCACGCCGGACGGGGTTCTTCCCGTGGTGGATGAACAGCCGCCGCTGACAGGCAATGACACGCCCTCTTCCGGAAACGGTACGGTCTCGTGGTCGTTCAGGAACGGAACCTATTCCTATACCTTCCCCGAACCCGACCGCAGTACCCTCTCCGACCTCACCGATGTCAATAATACCTCCCGTGCCTTTTTTGACGACATTAACCCCAACGATCCCGGCGGAACATGGTATTTCGCGCCGACCTCCGTGGATCCGGCCACCGGCGAAATCGTTTTCACCTGGGGAAAGGATCGCTCCGAATCCACACTCGCAGCACTTGCGAATTACGGCGGCATCTACCGCGGCGATACCTCCCGTAAGGTCTGCTATCTCACGTTTGACTGCGGTTATGAAAACGGCTATACCGAAAAGATTATCGACACGCTCAATGCCAAAGGCGTTTCCGGTACGTTCTTCATTACCGGGGACTATGTGGAACAGGCTCCCGGGATCATCGGACGTATGCTCGACGAGGGGCATATTATCGGAAACCACACGGTAAACCATATCAATATGGCTCTGACGGATACGCAGACGTTCATTGACGAGATCACCGGGCTTGAGAAGATGGTGAAGGACATCTATCCGGATTCCCCGCCGATCCGGTATTACCGTCCGCCGGAAGGTGCGACAAGCGAATGGGCACTCAAAATGGCGGACAAACTCGGTGTCCGCACCACGCTCTGGTCATACACCTACAAGGACTACGACCCGAACAATCAGCTCGACCATTCCACCGCGCTCCAGAACCTCAAGGGCGGTCTGCATCCCGGCTGCGTCTACCTGCTCCACGCCGTATCCAGCACCAATGCCGCCGTTCTCGGCGATCTGATCGACTGGATCAAGGCACAGGGCTACGAAATCCTCCCGCTCTGCGACATCGACATCAGCGAAGCACAGGCGCAGAACAACGGATAATCTGCACAAACAATACCCATCCTTTTTGTATAAAAGTTTTTGAAAAGGGGTTTGGGGAAAAACTTTTTGTAAAAAGTTTTTCCCCAAGAAACCATAAATTGATAAAAACACTCGTTGCCATGAGCGGCGGCGTGGATTCCAGTGCCGCGATGCTCCTTGCTATGGAAAAATACGGTCGGGACAATGTCTGCGGCGTGACGCTCTGTCTGTCCGCCGACCCTGCCACCGACGAAAAAAACTGCGCGGACGCCAAAGCCGTCTGCGATGTTCTCGGCGTGCCGCACCGTTCCGTCGATGCGCGGAAGGAATTCGAACAGACCGTCATCGACTACTTCACCCGCGAATATTTTCTCGGCCGCACGCCGAATCCCTGCGTCATCTGCAACCGCGAAATCAAATTCGGTCTTCTGTACGGTTACGCAAAGGAAAACGGCTTTGACCGGATCGTCACCGGCCATTACGCCGTCACCGAAACCGTCGGCGGAACCGCGTTCCTGAAACGTGCCGCCGATCCGAAAAAGGATCAGTCCTACGTCCTCGCCATGCTGTCGCAGGAACAGCTCGCCGCCGCCGATTTTCTCCTCGGAGGAATGACCAAACCGGACGTACGCGCTCTCGCCGCATCCCACGGCTTTGCATCGGCGAGCCGGAGCGACAGTCAGGACATCTGCTTCATCCCCGACGGGGATTACGCCGCCTTTCTCAAAACCCGCTGCGGAATCTCCGACCAGCCGGGCGATTATATTGACGAAACCGGGAAAATCCTCGGCAGACACAAAGGCCAGTGGCAGTATACCATCGGCCAGCGGAAGGGCCTCGGCATTTCCATGGGGAAACACGTCTTTGTCCTCGGAAAGGATGCGGAACAGAACCGCGTGACCCTCGGTGATGAAGACAAACTCTTCCGGACGGAAGTCGCCGTCACCGGTCTCAGCTTCATTTCCGGCGAAGACAGACTCGTCACCGGAAAACCGTACACCGCCAAACTGCGCTACGCGCACCGTCCGGCGGAAACGACCGTCACCCTCACCGGAACCGGTGCTGTCCTGACCTTCACCGAACCCCAGCGTGCCCCCACCCCGGGACAGTTTGCCGTTATCTACGACGGGAATACGGTTGTCTGTGCGGGTGTGATTGAATAATTGAATAATCAATAAAAAACAACAATACCGAAGAAAGCGAAGCGCAGCTCATCATGACAAAACTCCATGTTCCCACGAGACGACGTACCTACAATCTGATTGAAGACAAGCCCATCCGGCTGTTCGGAACCGCTTCCGAATCCATCGTGGACGGACCGGGCGTGCGATTCGTGATCTTCGTGCAGGGATGTCCCCACCACTGCCCCGGCTGTCACAATCCCGGCAGCCACGACCTCCGCGGAGGAACCATGTCCTCCACCCTTGAGCTGTGGAACGAGATCCGCCGCGATCCCCTTCTCACCGGCGTTACCTTCTCCGGCGGGGAGCCGTTCCTCTGGGCGGACGAACTCGCCGAAATCGGGAAGGCTGCCGCCGACAAGGGTCTGGATGTGATGACGTACACTGGCTACACCTACGAACAGGTGCTGGAAATGGCGGAACGGGATGCTGCTGTACGGCGGCTTCTCACCGTGACGAACTATCTGGTGGACGGACGGTTTGAGGAGGAGCTGCGGGATTTATCCCTGAAGTACCGCGGAAGCTCCAATCAGCGGATTCTGGATATCACCTGCTACCCGAATTCCAAGAATGCCGTATGTACCAAGTGGTCCTGACAGGAACACAGGTGGTCCTGAAGGGAACACAGCGGGCATAAAAGAACGCTCGCGCGGAATTGGAAGAATACCTCCTTTATCCTCATGCAGCTGGAGGGGAGAGCGATCCCCTGTTTATGTCCAGAGTATTTCGCGGACTGCGGTCCGCGACCAAGGGCTCTGCCCTTGGAACCTGCAAGCCTTTAAAAAGGCTTGAGCGAAACTTTTATGTGGACAGCGTTTTGTGCAGATTTATACTACCGGAGGAATTACATAGATGAAAAACCAGAGAATCTTAGTTATCAGCAGTGCGAATATTGACTTCGTCCAGCGGATGCGCCGCATTCCTTACGCAGGCGAAACCGTCGTCGAAAACGACATCGGCTATTCCTACGTTCCCGGCGGCAAGGGTGCCAACAGTGCCGTCACGTTCGCCCGTCTCGGCGCGGACTGCGTCTTCACCTGCAAGCTCGGCCGCGACTCCAACGCCAAACGCCTGACCTCCATCTACCGGAACGAGGGCATCGACATCCGCTACATCCTCGAAGACCCCGAAGTTCCCACCGGTCTTGCGTCCATCCTCGTCGAGGAAAACGGCAAGAACCGCATCATCGTCTATCCCGGTGCAAACATGACCATGACCGCCGCCGATATCGAAGAACCCTTCACCTGCTATCCCGAAGCGGTCTATATGCAGCTCGAAATCCCGGACGAAGCCATTCTCGAAGCCGCCCGCCGCGCTCATGAAGCGAACATTCCCGTCTTCATCGATGCCGGTCCCGCACGCATTGACTTCCCGCTGAAGGAACTCGGACGGGTCGAAATCTTCTCCCCGAACGAAAGCGAAACCCGCATCTTCACCGGCATCGCGCCCACCAACGACGAAACCTGCCTCCGTGCGGCGATCCGTCTCTCGAACCTCGTGGACGCAAAATATATCGTCATCAAGCTCGGCGAACGCGGTGCGTTCATCTACGATGTCGGCGGCAAGGAATACTTTGTCGTCCCCGCGGAAAAGGTCGAAGCCGTTGACACCACGGCCGCAGGCGACGTTTTCACCGCCGCAATGGTTTATGTCTATCTCCAGAACGGCAGCATCGTGTCCGCCGTCAAATACGCCACCTGCGCGGCAGCGATTTCCGTGACTCGTGCGGGCGCGTCCACGTCGATCCCGACCCGTGCGGAAGTGATCGCGTACGCGAGAAAGAAGAAAGCGGAAGAATCCGGCGAAACCGTTCCCGAAAATTCAGCGGAAGAACCGGCATCCGGCGACGAGGAAATGAACGAAATATGATTATTGCCGGCATTGACTTCGGCGACGCCCGTACCGGGATCGCCGTATGTGACAAATACGAAATGATGGCAAGCGACGCAGGATGCGTTGCGGCCGATTCCTACAAAAAAGCCCTTGCCGCTGTCGGCGAACGCGTAAAGGAACTCAAAGCGGAGCTGATCGTGGTCGGAAATCCGATCAACATGGACGGCTCGCAGGGTCCGCGCAGCGAAAAATGCAAGGCATTCGCCAGAGAACTCTCGGAACTGACGGGAATCCCGACCGTCATGTACGACGAACGCCTGACGACCGTTGCGGCGCACAAGATCCTGAACGAAAACAACGTCCGCGGCAAGAAGCGCAAGGCAACCGTAGACACCCTTTCCGCAAGACTGATTCTCGAAGATTACCTGACGGTAAGAAAACGCGAACAGGCGAACGGATAAACGAAAAACATAACCGTAGGGCGGGGGCTTGTCTCCCGCCGTGAAAAAATTCAAACCGTTCGTAACGGCGGGAGATAAACCCCCGCCCTACGAAGCGTTCATCATCCTGTTGATTTTTTCATCGAACGAATGTTAAAGAATCGTACCTCAGGCTGTACAGCCTTTCTATATCCACAAGGAGAAACCCAAATGAAAAACGCAGTATCCATCACCCGTTATGATATCGACCGCTACGAACGATATCACGAAAATGACACCGTAAGACGCGCGCTCACCGGCGTCTTCGCAAAGACCAACATGAACGACATGGCGTTCACCACCAAGAACGCAAAGAAGAACCAGTTCTTCTTCTCCACCGATATCAAGACCATGTCCGCGACCAATCAGCTCTCCAGCGGCCGCTGCTGGCTCTTCGCGGCAACCAATGTTCTCCGCGAAATCATCGCAAAGAAGCTGAACGTGGATTCCTTTGAACTTTCCCAGTCCTATCTGGCCTTCTTCGATAAGTTCGAACGCATCAACTACTACATCGCAAGCGTGATCGACACCGCAGACGAAGCGCACAATTCCCGCGTGGTTGACCACATCGTCGGCACCGGCGTACACGACGGCGGTCAGTGGGATATGTTCGTCAACATCGTGAAGAAGTACGGTATCCTGCCGAAGGTATGCTATCCGGAAACCTTCCAGTCCTCCAACACCGGCAACGTCAACAAGCACATCAACAACTACCTCCGCGCAAAGACCCCCGAACTCCGTAAGCTCGCGGCTGCCGGTGAAGCCGACGCTCTCGCGGCTCTCCGTGCGGAAATGCTCGAAAAGACCTACTCCTTCCTCTGCTCCTGCTACGATGTTCCCCCGCAGGAATTTGATTTCGAATACAAGGACAAGGACGGCAAGATCATCACCATCCGTGATATGACTCCTCTGAAGTTCTTTGAAACCTACATCGGCGATTACCTTGACAATTACGTCAGCATCATCCATGCTCCGACGGAAGACAAGCCCTTCAACAAAGCATATACCGTCAAGTACCTCGGCAACGTGGTCGGCGGCGCGGACGTATGCTATCTGAACCTCGAAATGGACGAATTCAAGGCACTCGTTGTCAAGCAGCTCACCGACGGCGAAGACAACAAGGGCGAAATCGTTTGGTTCGGCTCCGACTGCGGCAAGTACAACGACCGCGAAAAGGCGTGCTGGGACGTTGACCAGTACGACGAAGCGGCTCTGACCGGCCTTGACGCTGCCATGACCAAGGAAAATATGCTGAACTACCACACCAGCCAGATGAACCACGCTATGTGCATCACCGGCGTGAACATCGACGAAGCGACCGGCAAGCCGAACCGCTGGAAGATCGAAAACAGCTGGGGCACCGGCGGCGCACAGTCCGGCTATCACATGGCGTCCGACGCATGGTTCGACCTCTACGTTTATCAGGCCGTTGTCCATAAGAAGTACCTCGGCGACAAGGCCGCTCTCCTCGACGAACCCAAGATCGAACTCGAACCCTGGGACCCGATGGGCAGCCTCGCGGACTAAGTAAATAGAGTTTCTCGGGGAAAACTTTTTTGGAAAAAAGTTTTCCCCGAACCCCTTTCAAAAAACTTCAATCTGGGAAAGGGATTGAAAAAATCCAAACTGCACGTTGTCCGCCGAAAAGTTTTGATCGACCTTTTTCAAAAGGTCGCAGGGGTTGAGGGGACAGCGTCCCCCATCGACCTCCGCAGAGGTCGAAACTCCCTGGACTTCGAAGGAGTTCCTCTTTTTGCTACTTTTTCTCCTCGATAAAGGAGAAAAAGTAGAGCTATATCCACGCTTTTTCTCACATTTTATCAGCTAACTTCTCAGGATACCCACACATGAACCACTACACGCTCAAACTTCTCATCATCGAACATAATCCCCTCCTCGGCGACGGCCGCCGCGCATCCGATCTGGTCTCCATGACCGGCAAAATCCGCCCCGCCGTCGACGAACTCATCGACGATATCCGTCATTCCTCGCACGGCCTCGTAAACTGCGAAATCGTCGGCTGGGAAACCGTGGACGAGTTCCCGCGCCACACCTGCACGTTTAAACTCGAATCCGGCGAATCCAATGCCCTCGACTCCGCCACCGTCAGGAAACTCTTCGAAAACGGCTGGTACGGCTGGTGGAACAACGACTGGTTCAATAAAACCGTCTGCCCCGAAGATGTCGGCTTCTCCTATGACTACGCGTACATGATGGAACAGCATGATATCGTAAACCGCCGCAATAAGGGCGAATTCGATATGATCCTGCTCGTCAATATCGACCCCGTCTATACGTTCGAAGCCTGCATGATCGGCCGGAACGCCTACTGGATCAACGGCGAGCCGATCGAAGCCGACTGCCCCATGACCGCCGTGATGAACGTCTCCGTCAGCCGCCGCGACGCCAATTTCGAATGCTTCGGCCACATGATGGAAATGATTATGGGACACGTCTTCTGCGATTCCACGGAGGAATCCGGCTACCGTGAAGGCGAATACAACGGCATTCCGGTGGAAAAAATGAATCTCTGGAACCGCTTCGTCCTCTGCGACCGCAACTACAAGGACGGCCCGTCCGGCTGCGGAAACGTGCATTTCTCCCCCAACTCCATCTGCGACTACGACTGGAAAAACGAAACCGTCGTCCTCTCCACCTGGCGCGACTGGCTCGACAATTACCCGAACCTGACCGGCGAAGCGGAACCCACGGACTGCTATGCCTACATCCCGCGCGGCATCGGCGAAAAGGATGCCTGCCGCCTTCATCACCGCTGGTGGTTCTCCTGTATGCCGCACGTCGCGGGCGTAACGGAGGACGGCTACTCCCACAGCTGGTGGGACTATTTCTCGGAACTCGACTATGTCACATCCGTTACCGCGCCGGACGAACTGACCGTAAAATCCGGCGAAGAAATCGCGCCGGTATTCACGCTGACCTACCGTTCGGGCAAAACCCGTACCGTCAAGCCCTTTGACGCGGACATATCCACCGAACTGACCGGCAACGCGATCCGCTGTGCAGACTGCGGCACCATCCGCGCCTGCGGCCACGGTTACGCGGAAATCACCGTCAAACGCGACGGCAAGACCGGACGAACAACAATCAAGATTAACTAAGAACTAAGGGTGAATAACTGTCCAAATCCCTTGTCAGCGGACAGATATACAATTTAACGTAAGTTCGATGGATCGCTGTAATGAAAACTGCACCCGTAGGGAGCGGCGCCCTCGTCGCTCCATCAAACGTTTTGACTATACAAAATTTGATAAATCCAAATTTAAACTTCCATTTACAGACAATTTGTTTATCCAAATCGTTCAACGGAGCGACGAGGGCGCCGCTCCCTACGGGGTAACTGTCTTTATCGTTTCTCCGTCGAACTCACATCAGTTTAACATAGCTATTCACTCTTCACTATTCACCATTAGCCATTATTTGGAGGACTCACATGAAACAGGATCTCTACAATTACGACATTTTCCCGAAGGTATTCCCGGTTGGCTCGGCAACCGAAATCACCGTCAAGCCCCTCGGACAGCACACCAAATTTGACGGCAGCTACCGCGTCGTCGTTCAGCGTCTCGACGCGGGCAGCCTCGGCTACGACTTCGCCAAGTGGAACCACACCGACTACGACCTCACTCCCTGTGAAGACGGCGCACTCCGCTTCACCTATACCGCCGAAGTCGAATGCGAACATTTCGTCCGCATCTATAAGGACGACCGCCGCATTCTCCAGATGTCCGTGTACGCTCTCGCGGACGATATGGCGTGCCGCATTCCTCTGCGCGGCGACCTGCACATGCACACCTGCCGCTCCGACGGACGCGAAGACCCCTCCACAGTCTGCGCCAACTACCGTAAGATCGGCTACGACTTCATCGTAATCACCGACCACAACCGCTACTACCCGTCCCTCGAAGCCCGGAACACCTACAAGGATGCGGACATCACCCTCAACATCCTTCCCGGTGAAGAAGTTCACGTTCCGCTGACCAGCGTGCATATCGTCAACGCCGGCGGTACCTTCTCCGTCAACGGCCTGATCGAAACCTCCCCGAACTACACCGAAACCAACGGCTCCATCGAAGGCCGCTCCCTCGACGGAAACGCTCCCGAAACCATGTCCCGCGAAGCATACGATCAGATGATCGCGGAACTCGCGGCATCCGACCTCTGCAAGGACTGCCCGGAAGGTGTGGACAAGACCTGGTACGCCGTCTGCTGCTGGGCGTTCGACCGTATCCGTGACGCAGGCGGTCTCGCCATCTACGCGCACCCGTACTGGATCGCCGATATGTGGCACGTTCCGGAAGCGTTCAACCAGTATATGCTGAAGACCCATCCCTTCGACGCATTCGAAGTTCTCGGCGGCGAAAATTACTACGAACAGAACGGCTTCCAGACCGCGGCATACTATGAAGAATACAAGACCGGCAACGTTCTCCCGATCGTCGGTTCCACCGACAGCCACGGTTCCACGGAACACAACCGCAATTCCGACATCTGCTCCACCATCGTCTTCGCACACGAAAACGAACGCGCGGACATCCTCGCATCCATCAAGGACAAGTATTCCGTCGCAGTGGACAGCATCTCGAAGGAATTCCGTCTGGTCGGCGAATTCCGCTTCCAGAAGTATGCGTGCTTCCTGATGAACGAATGGTTCCCGCTGCATGACCGCCTCGCGTCCATGGACGGTGAAATCATGAGAGAATACTACGTCGGGGAAGCGGACGCAAGCGAACTCGCACTCATGAAGAAGAAGTCCGACGCGATGTACGCCAAGTATTTCAAAACTGTTCGATAAAAGAGGTATTGCCCATGAACAATCCTTCCTCCACGTTCCTCTGGAGGGACAGAAAACGCATCTTCTTCGGTCTGCCGTGGACGTTCACGGTCTATACTCTCACGGAAGACCGCCTCATCGTCAAAACCGGTATCTTCAACACCAGTGAGGATGAGATCCGCCTCTACCGGATTCTCGACATCACCCTCCGACGCTCCTTCTGGGAACGCCTCTTCGGTCTCGGTACGCTCCACCTCTGCACCGCCGACAAATCCTCCCCCGAAATTGATATCCTGCACATTCCCTCTCCCCGCGAGGTACGCACCCTCCTCTCCGATAAGGTCGAAGAAGAACGTTCCTCCCGCTATGTCGGTGTGCGCGAGTATATGGGCGAGGACGAAGACGGCGAAGTCCACTGAATTTCAAAAAACCTATTGAAATTTTCACGCCCGTATGGTAAACTATTGGATAGTCCATACGGGCGTAATTGTTCGTTTTATGTCCGAATTTTGTCTCAACGGAGGAATTACAATGGAAGATTCTGTAAACTACGCGGAATATACCGTGGAACAGAAATCGGAAGGCTCACACAAAAAAAAGCGGATGCTGCTCATCTCGCTGTATGTGATCTTCTGTCTCGGCGGCATGATCCTCTTCGTCGGCGTGCTCAAGCTCTGGCCGGTCGGCGCGATCCTGCCTTTCTTCACGTTCATTCTGTACGGTCTGACGTGGCGTTACGCCGAACTCGAACACAAGTATGAAGTCGCCAACGCCAAGTTCCGTGTTTCGGAAATCTACGGCCGCAAAAAGCAGGAAACCGTCTTTGAATGCTTCGTCAGCGAACTCTCCCTCATCGCTCCCATGACCGACGAATACAAAGAACAGTGGGAAAAGGCCGACAACATTCTCGACTACCGCGGAAGCAAGAAGACCACCGACGGCTACTTCGCCCGCCTCGAAAAGGACGGCAAGTCCACCGTCGTCTACTTTGAAGCCATCAACAAGATGCTCAAGGTCATGAAGTTCTACAACTCCAAGGCAACCGTTGTTACCACGATGCGGTATTGATTGCCCGCTTTCCGCATACTTACCGGGAATTTCTCATACACTGTTCCAGAACTGCTGGAACAAATAATGAGGAAATCCCATGCAAACTCCACGAACCATCATGCAGACCGCAGTCCGATTTGCGGTCTGTATTGCTTTGACCGCCTTCCTGTCCGGCTGTACCGGCGAATCTCCGGCACCGGGCAGCCGCCTCACGGACTACGCCGCAGCGGACGTTTCCTACACGATCGAATATTTTCCCGAAGGGGCAGCCATGCCGACAGCCGCCTGCTGTACCCGTTCCGGAGGCGTCACCGTGATGCAGCTTACCTCCCCCGACCGCATTGCCGGAATGACCGTCACTTATGACGCAAACGCCGGTTCCTGCGCGCTCTCGGCGGGAGAAATGACGATCCTGCTCTCACCGGAAACGGCATCCGGTCTGACCGGACTGTTCGACCTGCTTGCCCGTCCCGCGGAAGACGGCGGAATGCCCGCGAAATCCCCCGACGGATCGCAGACGGTCATTCCCTTTGACACCGGCAGCGTCACGGTCGGCGAAACCGGCGTTCCCGTGGAAGTCACCTTCGGAGAACGAACCGTCCGAATCGGCGGATTTACGATTCAGTAATCTTTCAGGAGCCCTGCCATTTATGAAGTACAAAAACATTGCGTATATTGATACAGCCGCGCTTGCGGACAACTACCGTACCGTCTGTGAACACTCTTCCGGCGCACAGGTGATCGCCGTTGTGAAAGCGGATGCCTATGGTCACGGGATCGCCTGTGCCGCGACGGTTCTCGGCAGCGCGGGATGCACGTTTTTCGCCGTATCCTCGGAAGAGGAAGCGGTGGAACTGCGCCGCATCGAAGCGGAAAACGGCCGCCGCCCGTCGATCATCATTCTCGGGCACATCCTGCCGGAGAACGCATGGACGATGGCGGCGCACGATATTCTCTGCACGGCGGTATCCTACGACAATGCGGTGCTTCTGGACCGCGTGATGGCCGGCTCCCCGCACAGGCTGACCGTCCACATCAAGCTCGACACGGGCATGAACCGCGTCGGCTTCCCGACGGATGACGCAAGCTATGAAACCACCATCGAACAGATCAAAGAAATCGCAGAATTCCAGAACATCCGCATCGGCGGAATTTTCACGCACTTCTCCTGCGCGGACACCGACCTGACCGGCAGCGACACAGGTTATACCGCCCTCCAGCTCGACCGCTATAACCGTACGGTCGATGCGCTCATATCGTCCGGCATCCACGTCGGCATCCGCCATGCCTCCAACAGCGCGGCGATCCTCGGCCTTCCGCAGGCGCATTTTGACGCCGTCCGCGCGGGGATCATCCTGTACGGTCTGTCCCCCTCCGGCGACAAAAACGAAGCGGTACGCGCGGGTCTGAGGCCTGTCATGAAGTTCTGTTCGAGGGTAGCGCACATCCACAAAGTCCCCGCCGGAGACAAGATCAGCTACGGCGGAACATACGAAGCGGCGGACGAACGAACCGTCGCGGTTGTCGCGGCAGGATACGCGGACGGCTATGAGCGCGCGTATCACGGCTGTCCGGCCGTCATCGGCGGTCGGAAGTATCCGTCGGTCGGGCGGATCTGCATGGATCAGTTCATGCTGGACATCACCGGCCACGAAAACGAAGTCGGTGTCGGTCAGGAAGTCACCCTCTTCGGCGGCGACGACGGCGAACTGCTCGAAACCCTTGCAAAGACGGCGGGCACGATCAATTATGAAGTAATCTGCAAAGTCTCCCGGCGCGTCAAGCGTATGGACGTTTAATATTTGCATTTGACAGCGGTTTTTTGCCGCTGTTTTTTTGTGTATAGACATTTTGTGTGTGCAGATTCTTGGGGAAACCTTTTTGAGGAAAAGGTTTCCCCAAACCCCTTCCAAAACCTTTTTAGGCGGTGGTAGCCGGTTTGTGTAGCTGATATGATGGGGAGGGGAAAAGGAAAAAACTCCGTGGAGTTCGGCTGAAATTTGTTAGACCTGTTGACGTGGGGCTGGTTTTAATCTCTACGAAAATCGTTCTGGGGAAGTCAGGCTCCGCCAAGACCCTGACTTCCCTCGCCATGTTGCGACTGCGCAATATAGTACGTCAATTTTGAATTCAGCTACGGTTCGTTGGTTTTCCGCGCGTCTTGGCTCGCCCGCCGTCCGCGCTTTGCGTTCGTTCGGTCGGCTGACATACAGTTTTCTTCGAAAAGCACGAACGGCGTCAGCCAAGGAGTGCGGGGGATGACGATATGTAGCTGAATTCTATAGTTACGCACTATATCAAGGTATCTCCATACGGCGTGGGAAGTCAGGGTCTTGGCGGAGCCTGACTTCCCCGTTATAATTTTCATGGAATTTCAAACCAACATCATGTCAGCGGATGGGATCAACTATATGGCTACGCAGGTACCCAAGAAAATCCCCCTACAAAGAAAAAATCCGCAGTAACCAAATGGCTACCGCAGTCCAAAAAGGTTTTGGAAGGGGTTTGGGGGAACCTTTTCCTCAAAAAGGTTCCCCCAAGAAAAAACGATATTTTGTAAAACTCACCGCTCTTCGCGGAAATAAGCCAGACCGAGAGAAGCCGGGGGCTGGGATTCGCGCTTGCGGCGCATGCTGACGACGATCAGAACGAGGATCGTGACGAGGTAGGGGATCATCTGGTAGAGGCTCTGGGTGCGTTCCACGTCCGTTGCGCCGAGGAGCTTCGGGAGGAAGTTGTAGAGCCAGTAGAGGAGACCGAACAGGTACGCGCCCCAGATCGCGTTCAGGGGCTTCCAGGTCGTGAAGATGACAAGAGCAACCGCGAGCCAGCCGAGAGCTTCGATCTGACCGGTCGTCGCCCAGATGCCGTTGTTGTAGTCGAGAACGTAGTACAGACCGCCGATGCCGGAGATGCCCGCGCCGATGACCGTCGCAAGGTACTTGTACTTCGTTACGTCGATACCTGCCGCGTCGGCCGTACCCGGGTTTTCACCCACCGCACGCAGATTCAGACCCGTCCGGGTCTTGTTCAGGAACCAGTGCAGGATGATGGCGCAGATGATCGCCGCGTACGCGAGGAAGCCGTAGGAGAAGACCGCTTCGCCCACCACCGGAATCGACGACAGTCCCGGAATCTTCGCCGTGAACGCCGCGTTCGTCACCGGTGCCGCCGTGTATACTTCGCCTTGAAGCAGATACGCACCGAAGAAGTTCGCTACGCCCATCCCGAAGGTCGTCAGCGCAAGACCCGTCACGTTCTGGTTCGCACGGAGCGTGATCGTCAGGAAGCTGTAGATCAGACCGCCGAACGCCGCCGCCAGAAACGCCGAAATCAGCGCGAGAAGAATGCATACAATCCCGATCGGAGCCGGCGTCCCGTTTTCATAGAGGTACGCGGACGCGAACCCCGCAAACGCGCCGAGGTACATGATGCCGGGAACGCCGAGGTTCAGGTTCCCGGACTTTTCGGTGAGGATTTCGCCCATCGAGCCGAACATGATGATCGTTCCGAACTGAACGGCGCGGAGAATCCATGCAATGATGCTTGTTTGAATCATTTTCTATCTCCTCCTTATTTCTTGTGCCGGAAGATCAGCCGGTAGTTGATGAAAAACTCGCTTCCGAGGATGCAGAACAGAATGATCCCCGAAATGATGTCCGTGATGAAGTCGTTCAGACCAAAGCTCGACGCAATCTGTCCCGCGCCTTTTTCAAGGAAAATCAGCATGAACGAAATCAACGCCATGTAGAACGTGTTGAACTTCGCCAGCCATGCGACGATGATCGCCGTGAAGCCGTTGCCGCCCGCCGTGTTCGTCGCAATCGTGTGCTTGTTCCCCGCAACAATGATGAACCCGCACAGACCGCAGATCGCGCCCGAAATCAGCATCGTCCGGATCGTTACCTTCGCTACGTCAATCCCCGCGTAGCGCGCCGTGTTTTCCGATTCGCCGACAACGGAAATTTCATAGCCGTGCTTCGTGTGCTTTAAGTAGATGAACATAACCACCGTCAGCACCGCGACAATGATGATGTTCAGGGTGAAGTCGTGTCCCGCAATCTTCGGGAACCAGCCGATCTTCGTGCCCATGTTGATCGTACCCAGCGACGATGCCTGTCCGCGCAGGATGTTCGTCGCGTACGCAACCAGCTGGATCGCCACATAGTTCATCATCAGCGTGAACAGCGTCTCGTTCGTGTTCCAGCGTGCCTTGAAAATCGCCGGAACCATGCCCCAGATCGCCCCGCAGAGAATGCTTGTGATGACCATCACCAGAAACAGGACCGGCGTCGGCAGATTCTGACAGTACATCATGCACAGTGCCGTCGCAAAGCCGCCCATCAGTACCTGTCCTTCCGCGCCGATGTTCCAGAAACGCATCTTGAACGCCGGTGCCAGCGCAATGCCGATGCACAGCAGCGATACCATGTCGCGCATCGCCCACATGAAGCGCAGCGACGTTTCAAACGTCCCCTTGAACATTTCCGCGTACACCTGGATCGGGTTCAGCTTCGTGACAAGAACAATAAAAATCGCGTCAATCAGCAGCGCGAGAACAATCGCCGCCGCGCGGATGCCGACCTTTTTCTTCATCGGAACACCGTCCTGCTTCGCAAGACGGATCAGCGGTTCACGGACCGCCGTGGATTCTGCTTTATTCATGCGCTGCCTTCCCTTCTCCGCTGTCAGCCTTGGTCATGAGCAGACCGAGCTGCTCCTTCGTGGCGGTGCGTCCGTCCACAATACCGGTCAGACGGCCCGCACAGAGGACGAGAATCCGGTCGCACAGGTCGATCAGTACGTCCAGGTCTTCCCCGACGTACATGACCGCAATGCCCTTGTCCTTCTGTTCGGACAGCAGATTGTAAATCTGATACGATGTGCCGATGTCCAGACCGCGCACCGCGTACGCCGTCATGAGAACCGCCGGAGCCGCCGCAATTTCACGGCCGACGAGAACCTTCTGTACGTTACCGCCCGACAGCCGGCGCACCGGCGTGTTGATCGACGGCGTGACTACCGCGAGGTCGTCCTTGATTTCTTCCGCAAGATCGTGCGGCTGCTTCCGTTCCACGAAGAAGGAATGCCCCTGTTCGTAGGACTTCAGCATCATGTTGTCGGTCATGCCCATCGACGCAACCAGACCCATGCCGAGACGGTCTTCCGGTACGAACGACAGCGTCACGCCCATGTTCTTGATCTGGCGCGGCGTTTTGCCGATGAGGGAATCCGCCTTCCCCGTGTCGGGTTCGATAAATTCGATGACAGACCCTTCGTCCACGATCTTCAGACCGGCAATCGCCTCAAGCAGTTCCTTCTGACCGCAGCCGGAAATCCCCGCAATCCCGAGAATTTCGCCGCCCATCGCGTCAAACGTGATATTGTCGAGAACCTTGATGCCGTCCTCGCCGGTGATAGAGAGATTCTTCACCGACAGCCGCTTCACGGGATCAACCGGCATCTTGCGTTCGATGTCGAGCGTGACCTTCTTGCCGACCATCATTTCGGTCAGGGAAATCTCGGTCGCGTCCTTCGTGTCCACCGTGCCGATGTATTCGCCCTTGCGGAGAATGGACACGCGGTCGGAAACGGAAAGCACTTCATGCAGCTTGTGCGTAATAATAACGATCGCCTTGCCGTCCTTCTTCATCTCGCGGATAACGCCGAAGAGCTTTTCGGTTTCCTGCGGAGTCAGCACGGCGGTCGGTTCGTCAAGGATGAGAATGTCCGCACCGCGATACAGTACCTTGACGATTTCGAGGGTCTGCTTCTGGGAAACGGTCATGTCGTAGACCTTCTGTTCGGGCGTAATGTCAAACCCGTAGCGTTCGCAGATCGCACGAACCTTTTCGCCTACAGCCCTGAGGTCGAATTTTCCGTGACCTTCCAGCCCGAGAACAATATTTTCGGCAGCGGTGAACACATCCACGAGCTTGAAGTGCTGATGGATCATCCCGATACCGAGAGCGAAGGAATCGCCGGGCGAGCGGATGGCAACTTCCTTTCCGCCGACGAAAACCTGTCCTTCATCCGGGTAATAAATCCCGGAGAGGATATTCATAAGGGTCGTCTTGCCGCTGCCGTTTTCGCCGAGGAGGGAAAGAACCTCGCCGCGGCGGATAGACAGGGAGACGTTTTTATTGGCGACGACTTCCCCGAAGGTTTTGGTAATCCCCACAAGGGTAATGGCGTCGCTGGTGTGTGTATTTTCCATTGAAAAAACTCCGAAAAAAGTTTCGTGATTCCAAACTTCCAGAAAGTGAAACGGACATTTCAGTTATTCCTCACGGCTGTTTGTAGTGAACGAACGATTTGGACAGATTTGCACCCAACTTTGTCCCTTCCTAACAATCTGAATGCGGGCAAACCGCTGTATGTCCGAGTTACTTCGTAACTCGAGGCCTTAAGGCCGAGTCCCCCGAACGTCAAGCCAGGAATTCACAAAGGGGCGGCGATTGACGGAGTTCACTTCGTGAACTCCATTTGTGCGCCGTCCGCGCAGGACATAAAATTTTGAAAAACGCCTTCAGGCGTTTTTCTACCTTTCACCCCGAAGGGGTGTTAATAAAGCGCGAAGGGAAGCCGTTATTTCGAGGATAATAGCTTCCCTTCCGGATGAAGTTTGAAACGATCCGTTTCAATTATTTTTCGATGATGCCGTCAATGCGTACGGAGAAGTACGGTGCCGAACGAATCACGGATTCGTCAAACGCGCCGTCCTTGATGCATTCCACAACGCTGCCCTGGTAAATGGGAGTCATCGTGCTCCAGTCCATGAAGGACGTGTCTACCGTGCAGCTCGTCAGATGACCGTCGCCGTCCGTCGTTACCGTGCAGGTACCCTGTTCCGCGCTTACCGTGAAGGTGGATACGTCAAAGACCTTGATGGAACCGTCCTTCAGACCAGCTTCCACTTCCGCTACCTTTTCCGCAGTGCCTTCCGCACAGGACGGGCCGAGAGGAGTGATGCCTACGCCGTTGTTTTCGTAACCGTATGCTACGTCTGCCGGGAAGGACTTGCCGTCAATCGCGCTCTTCATGAGCTCGGTGTAGAAGACGGACCAGTTGTTCGTCGGAGAGGTCAGTGCTGCGGTCGGAGCGGTTGCAAGCATATCAATGTTGTAGCCGACGGAGTAGCAGATCTTGCCTTCGTCGAGCTTCTTCTGGGTTGCAGAGGGAGCACCGGTGGAGTCTGCGTGCTGGCCGATGATAACACAGCCGTTGGCGATGAGAGCTTCCGCTGCTGCCGCTTCCTTGTCGATGTCGAACCAGGAAGAGGTGTAGTTGATTTCCATCGTTACATTTTCAACGACGGACTTGATGCCGAGGTAGAATGCCGTGTAGCCGGATACAACTTCCGCGTAGTCGAACGCGCCGACGTAACCGATCTTCACGTTGCCGTTGTCAAAGTGTTCGGGCGTTGCGGATTCGGAGATGGTGCCGTTTGCGAGAAGTTCGGCAACCTTCATACCGGCAACAACACCGGATACATAACGGGACTGGAATACCTTGGTGAAGCCGTTTACGAAGTTCGGAAGACCCGTCAGAGCGGCAAAGTCACCGGTCATGGACGCAAAGAGAACGTCCGGGAACTGTTCGGCTGCCTGTACCATGTAGGTCTGGTGGCCGTAGCTGTTGGAGATAATCAGGTCGCAGCCCTGGCCGACAAGGTCGGTTGCCGCGTCGAGACAGGTGGAGTTTTCTTCAACCTTGTACTTCCAGATGATCTGGCTGTCGGCAACGCCGAGACCCTTGGCAGCATCCTTGATGCCGTCGATGTGAGCCTTGGAGTAGCCTTCGGTTTCGTCACCGATCAGGATGACGCCAATTTTAAAATCGGCGGAAACGCCGCCGGAGCAGCTCGTAAATGCAGTGGTGATGGACATAACCATAAGAACTGCAAGAACAACTGCCGCAAGTTTCTTGAACATGAGATGTTCCTCCGGATAATTGAATTGTAATATATTTCACGGAAACCGAAGGTCTCCGCTGAAATCGGAAACAGATACAGTATTTTCTTATTCCTCAAAGGTTATACCGTTTTCGTCCATCGCCGCGATTCTTGCGAGGGATTCAATCCGGAGCCCGCTGTCACGGAGCAGCTTTCCGCCGGGCTGGTACGCCTTTTCGATCACGATTCCCGCACCCGCCACGGATGCGCCCGCGTCTTCCACCAGCTTCAGGAGAGCAAGCATCGCGCTTCCCTTGGCAAGGAAGTCGTCAATAATCAGTACGCGGTCGTCCGCCGTCAGGAAATCCTTCGACAGACGGATGTTGTACGTCCGTTCGTGCGTATAGCTGTAGACCTCCGCCGTGTACACGTCGCCCGCGATGTTGTTGGTCGTGGTCTTTTTCGCAAACACAACCGGTACACCGAAATGTGCTGCCGTCAGGCACGCGATCCCGATCCCGGACGATTCAATCGTCAGAATTTTGGTAATCCCTTCGTCCTTGTACAGACGATAGAATTCTTTTCCGAGTTCCGAGAGAAACGGAACGTCAATCTGATGGTTCAGGAAACAATCGACTTTCAGGACATTGCCTGCGCCGATCTTGCCGTCTTTCCGGATTCTGTCTTCAAGCAGTTTCATAATCTTGTTACCAACTTTCCGTTCCTCTGTTCAAAGAACGCAGAATAAGAGAATATACGATTGAATTATACACAATTTCTTAATAAAATGCAAGTCTTTTTTCAATATTCCATCGAAATTCGGGAGGATCTGCAAAAAAACAAACGGCAGACGGTCTGCCGTTTGTTTTTTTATGGCGTTCAGCCGAGATTTGCTTCGTTTTCGAGAAGGCTTTCGACGACTTTGTCCATCTGTTTTGCCAGAGGCTTGGAGTACTTTGCTGCGGTGGAACCCCAGTTTGCGTCGTTCTTCACGAGAGCCGCAAAGAAGATGTCCGTAATGTTGGACAGGTACTTGTTCATGAAGCGGCCCAGCTCGAAACTGACGGACTCACGCACGATGTCGTACATCTGCGCGTTGATGTTGTCCGTGGAATACTTCGCCTTCATGTTGTTTTCAAAAATCGCCGGCGTGGTGAGACGGTAGCCGTTGGATGCCATGCATTCGAGAACCGCCGCGCAGATATCCTTGTACGGAGTGGAGACGGAAATCGAGTACAGCGTGACGGGGTTGCCCATGACCGTACGGTAGTCCGCCTGCGCTTCGTCGTACTTCGGAACCGGTACGATGCCGTAACTCAGCTCGGAGTCACGCAGAGCCTTGGATGCGTAGTGTGCGCGGTTGATGGTGAAGACGGAACGTCCTTCCGTGAAGGGAATTTCGTAATCGCCGCCGACATAAACGTCGTTGGAGGTTTCCCACGGGCCGAGTTTTTCGATGACGCTGACCGACTTTTCGCCGAAGAAATCGGGAGAGACGATCAGAATCTTTTCCGCGTCGTGTTCGACGAGCTTGAGGTCGGAACCGGTATAGAACGCGTCGTTATGGAAGTCGGTAATGGTGAATCCGAACTGGTCGTCAATGTCCTTTTTCGTGTTGCCGTTGAGGTCGAGGTACGCCCCCGTGCTCATGCTGACGAGAGCATCGAGCGTCCAGCGGTTTTCAAACACCAGATCGGTCGGGTTTTCAAGCTGATAATCTTCCAGAAGCTGGCGGTTGTAGTACACGCAGTACATCATGTGCAGCACGTTGGTAGAGATATCGCCGGACACGAGATACAGGTGGTTGTTGATGGTGGATTCCTTGAGAAGGTTATCCGGCCACCACGGCTTATCGAAGTCGAGGTACGGCGCATCTTCCAGATTGGTCGTGAAACCGTTGATGACGCTTGCCATGATCGTACGGCTGTAGGAAGCGTAAATATCGTAGGCATTGTCGCCGGCGGTATGGCTCTCGCGGACTTTCGCAACGTAAGCGTCAATGTTGCCGCCGTTGCCGGGGGTACCGATCCAGGTATACTTGACGTTCAGGTCGTCTTCCACGTTGAGATTTCGCTGATAGATCGCGTCGTTGACGATCTCACCGGTGAATTCTTCGGCGGTGAATTCCTGATTTTCCACGTCGCTCCAGTACAGGAGCTTGATTTCCTGACCTTCGAAATCAAGTTCGTCCGGAAGGTCGTCCTTGAGGTAGCCGTTTTCGTCGATGCTGTCGTCCACGGTTTCTTCTGCGGCGATTTCCCCGTCGGCGGAAGGAGCGGCGGCATCCGTTTCCGCTGCGGTTTCTTCATTGGCACCGCTTTCCGAGCAGGAGAGGAACGCCGGCGCGGTCATGAGCAGAGCAAGAAGAAGTGCAAAAAGCTGTTTTTTCATGAGAATGCCTCTTTCTTTAAAAATTTTAATCAATCAAAGAATTATTCTCCGATCAGTCCTGCAAGGGTCTTTTCCATTACCTTCTTGACTGCCTTGCTGACCTTGGTTACAGCGGACGCAAGTTCGCTGCCGGTTTCGGTCGAGCTGATGTAGGCGGAACCGACGTTGTTCGCGCCGAAGATGTACGCCATTTCGTAACGGCGGCCTTCAAAGATGATGTCGAGCATTTCGAGGGAGTCCGCGTCGCGCGCCGTCTTGCCGGAAAGCTGTACGTCATAATACGCCGGACGGAGAGACTTGAAGGATTCCGCGCCGAGGTTTTCGAGAATAACCGCTGTTCTGGGAAGCTCGCGGTTGGTCACGGGGATCATCAGCGTCTGAGCGGAACGGGCGATAAAGGTGTTGTAGTCTTCCTGAGCTTCGTCATACTTCGGGGTGGGAAGAATACCGAAGTTGTCTTCCATATCGCGGAGGGTCTTCGCGTGGCCGAGAACTTCGCAGAGGAACAGGGACTTGCCCGCCATGAAGTGCGGCACGATGTCCGTGGTTTCGGTTCCCTTGGGGGAGAGGTATGCCTGGAACGCGATGTTCAGGTCGAAGAACTGGTTATGCGTCTTCTGGGAAATGTCGAAAACCTTTTCGGGAAGATCCGCCCATTCGGGGATGTTGTTTTCATTCTTATAGAGCAGGCCTTCCCCGGCGGAGGTCAGCAGAACGAGGGAGAAGTCGGAGTGGGTTGCCAGACCGAACTGGTCGTCGGAGTTGAGAACGCCGTCGCCGTTGAGGTCAAGCGCGACCTGAGAGACCATTTCGTGCATCTTGTCGAAGGTCCAGCGGCCTTCCTTGATGACGGTATAGGGGGATTCGAGGTTGTATTCGGAGAGCATATTCTGGTTGAAGAACAGAACCCACGCGCTTTCGCCGTACATGAGGTGGAGGTCGCCGTTGACCATATACAGGCTGTCACCGACAGACAGGGTTTCCACGGAACCCGCGTCCCACCACGGCTTGGAAAAGTCAAGACCTTCCACGGAATAGAGGTTGAGCACCTGCCCGTTTGCGGGATACTTGATGCTTGCCTGAACTTCGTCGAACACGATATCGTAGGTAGGGTCATCGGCAGCGACCATATTGGTGATGACTCCGGCAACGTCGCCCCAGCCGACGATTTCTTCGGAGAAGGTGACGTTGAGGTTATCGCCGACGAGGGCGTTGCGGTTGAACACGGCGTCGTTGATGGTTTCGCCGATGAGTTCTTCGGCGGTAAGAAGGACGTACGCATAGTTGCTGACGACATTGAGCATATTGAAGTTATGACCGTCGTAGCTGCCGGTCGGAACGTCGTCGTAAATGCTGGGTTCGGTTTCTTCCGCGACGGTTTCTTCCTCCGCAGAAGGTGTGGACGCGGTGGTTTCCGCCGGGGATTCCTCATTGGTGCCGCTGTCAGAGCAGGACAGGAATGCCGGCGCGGTCAGAAGTGCCGCGATCAGGAGAGCAAGCAATTTCTTGGACATGACAAATTCCCTTCATTCGTTTGTAAAATAAATGATTTTTTGGATTTCTACTGGAACTATAGCACAAAATCCGGCAGATGTCAAGAAAAAACAGCCGCCGGACGGAAACCTTTTCGGTTATGGAAATTACAGGGGGTTCAGAAATTTGGGATATGGGGGTTTTGTACAACGGAGTGGGGGTGGTTTCTTGGGGAGAACCTTTTTGAGGAAAAGGTTCTCCCCAACCCCCTCTCCAAAACCTTTTTGGGCGGTTGTAGCCGGTTTGTTTGGCTGATAGGATGGGGAGGGGATTTTTTGAAATATACCGTGGAGTTCGGCTGAAGAGTGTTCGGCCCGTTGACATGGGGCTGGTTTGAATCTCTACGAAAATCGTTTTGGGGAAGTCAGGCTCCGCCAAGACCCTGACTTCCCACGCCATGTTGCGACTGCGTAATACAATACGCCACTTTTGAATTCAGCTACGGTTCGTTGGTTTTCCGCGCGTCTTGGCTCGCCCGCCGTCCGCGCTTTTCGTCAGTTTGATCGGCTGACATACAGTTGTTTGACACAAAGCACGAACGGCGTCAGCCAAGGAGTGCGGGGGATGACCAAATGTAGCTGAATTCAAAAGTGGCGCACTATATCAACGTATCTTTTCCGGCGCGGGAAGTCAGGGTCTTGGCGGAGCCTGACTTCCCCGTTATAATTTTCTCAGAATTTCAAACCAACGAAATGTCAGCGGATGGGATCAACAATATGTCAGCGCAGGCACCCAAGAAAATCCCCCTACAAAGAAAAAATCCGCAATAACCAAACCGGCTACAACAGTCTAAAAAGGTTTTGGAAGGGGGTTGGGGAAACCTTTTCCTCAAAAAGGTTTCCCCAAGAAAAAATATCCCCGGTCAGCTCATCTCCTCAATATGCGAGACATAGTCCAGCGAACGGAGAGCCTCGATGATCTCGCGGTGCTCCTTGTACTTTTTCAGCTCGGGACTCTGGATCGTCATGGAGATCGAGTAGACACTTAAGCCCGAGTTCAGGTAGGCGTGATTGTATTCGATGTCGTCGATCCGCAGACCGAGACGGCGGATGGTCGCTACGAAATCCTGTAAATTCGAGCGGTTTTTCAGCTCGAGATGGACTTCAAAATGGTTCGAGCGGTCTTTGAGGTACTTTTCCAATACCGGGAACAAAGACAGACACGCCATCAGTGCCACAAAGACGATCAGCGCAACCGTGTACAGCCCCGCACCGATCGTCAGCCCGAAAATCGCCGACGCCCACAGACCGGCGGACGTCGTCAGACCCTTGATCTGGTTGCGCGAGCTGAACAGAATCGAGTTTCCGCTGATCATCGCCGCGCTGACAATGCACGCCGCGGAAAGAAACGGGAAGCCGATGTGGTAGGTGCTGATGAGGAACAGGTCGAGGATCATGGCAATCGTCCCGCCGAGCGCGATGAGAATGAACGTCCGCAGACCGGCGGAATGCCGCTTGCTGGAACGTTCGCAGCCGATGACCGCCGCAAAGAACACGGACAAAGCAATGCGTAAGAGAATCGCGGCATCCGTCAGCGCGGTAGACCACGCGCCGAGCAGATTGCCGATGGGGTCGTTGAGCAGTAGCATGAGGAATTTCCTCCTATTTTATCGTTATCGTAATTTGCCGTTGTGGTGACGGGCACCCATCGCGGCGAGATGTTCCTCCGCGCCTTCGAGGAACGCGGCTTCCTCCTCGGACATGGCGTTGTGTCCGGGAAGCTCCTGCTGGATCTTCTGGATGCGTTCGATGAGGATTTCAACGCTCGGCCGGGGATCCCCGTCCGCGGTATGTTCCTCCACAGTGGTAAGGTCTTCGAGCTTATCGGAATACGCGCCGGAGAGGTAGAGCGAGAGCTTCGCACAGCCGGGACCGACGAATTCGTACAGAATACTGGACGCAAGAATGATGGTCTGGAGCGCGTCACCGGCTGTACCGCCGAGCGAACGTGCGCCGAGTGCGGACAGACCGATCGCCACACCGGCCTGCGGAATCAGGGCAAGCCCGAGATAATTGCGGACATTTTTCGACTTTTTCGCCGCAGCGCATCCGACAAACGCACCGCCGTACTTGGCGGCAATGCGGACGGCAAAATAGACAAGGCTGACGCCGATCAGCGGAACCGCGCCGACCGCACCGCCGGAATGCAGGAGCGCGTCGAGATTGAATCCGGCACCGGAGCGGACGAAAAAGAGAAGGAGCAGCGGCGGGCTGAAATAGTTGAGCTGTTTGAACAGCTTATCATCATCGGAAATATTGATGTAGACCGTCCCCATCGACATACACCCGAGAAGCGGCGAGACATCGCAGACGGCACAGATCCCACAGAAGGCGAACAGAAGCGCGACGGACACGATGAGGCGGTTGTCCTGCGAACGGTGGGACATGAGGAGCTTCATGAACAGTCCAAACAGGCATCCGACGAGAATGACAGCAAGGTTGACAAGGACGGGGGTGATAATATCGAGAAAACCGACACCGGTTCCCTCTGCGGCGGCACCAATGGACACGGCAACGCTGAAAAACAGCAGCCCGACAACGTCATCAAGCGCGGAAACCTGCAGAAGCGTATCGACGAAATCCCCCTTGGAGCCGGTCTGGCGGATGGTCATCATGGTGGACGAGGGCGAAATGACGACCGCCAGCGCGGACAGGACAATGGCAATGGCCAGCCCGGTACGCAGGACAAAAAACATCAGGGCAAAAATGGACAGCGCGGTCACGGCGGACTCAATGAGCGACACCAGAATGACGCGGGGGCCGTTCCGCCTGAGGATGGACACGCGGAAGAATTCGCCGGTTCCGAACGCGATGAACGCCAGCGCGATATCGGACAGGAAATCCATCCCCTCAATGATCCCCGGCGGCACCAAATCAAAGCAATACGGGCTGATGAGCACCCCGACAAGGATATACGCGGTCACGTTCGGCAGTTTGAGTTTTTTGGTCACGCGGGTCATCGCAAACCCGAGAAACAACATCAGCGATATCGACGTAATCACCACGGCGGTGGGCGATATCGCATCATACAGGGTCGACAGCATGGGTAGTTTTCTCCGTTTCTCATTGGTCTGTTTATTATACTACAGCGGTGGGGAGATTGCAAGGGTTATGTGCGGGGGAAACGCGCTTTCTTGAAAGAAAGCTGTGCAAAGAACTTTATACTGCTGTAGCCGGTTTGTTTGGCTGATATGATGGGGAGGGGGAAAAGGAAAAAATTCCGTGGAGTTCGGCTGAAGAGTGTTCGGCCCGTTGACGTGGGGTTGGTTTGAATTTCTACGAAAATCGTTATGGGGAAGTCAGGCTCCGCCAAGACCCTGACTTCCCTCGCCATGCTGCGACTGCGCGATACAATACGCCACTTTTGAATTCAGCTACGGTTCATTGGTTTTCCGCGCGGCTTGGCTCGCCCGCCGTCCGCGCTTTGCGTTTGTTCGGTCGGCTGACATACAGTTTTCTTCGAAAAGCACGAACGGCGTCAGCCAAGGAGTGCGGGGGATGACAAATTGTAGCTGAATTTTGACGTGACGCACCTCATCAACGTATCTCCATACGGCAACGGAAGTCAGGGTCTTGGCGGAGCCTGACTTCCCCGTTATAATTTTCGTAGAATTTCAAACCAACATCATGTCAGCGGATGGGATCAACTATATGGCTACGCAGGTACCCAAGAAAATCCCCCAGAAAACAAAAAATCCGCAGTAACCAAATGGCTACCGCAGTCCAAAAAGGTTTGGGAAGGGGTTTGGGGGAACCTTTTCCTCAAAAAGGTTCCCCCAAGAAAAAACATCACTTGATAAGGAAGCAGAATCCCAGCAGAATACCGAAGAACGCGAAGTTCATGACGCTGAAGAGAACGATGTACTTCTTCGCGCAGCCGGGGTTGTGGGCGAGGTATTCGCGGAAGGTAATCAGACTGGCCAGAGAGGCGATCAGCGTGCCGCAGCCGCCGACGTTTACGCCGTAGAGAAGCTCGCGGTAGTTGTCCGTGAACTTGGAGAGAAGAACCGCCGAGGGGACGTTGCTGATGAACTGGCAGGAGAGCGAGGAGAACAGAAGCGTGGACTTTTCGAGAAGAGTCTCCATGACCACACGCACCGCGTCCATGCGGGAGACGTTGCCCGAGAAGATGAAGAAGCATACGAACGTGCCGAGAAGGGCGTAGTCCACGTCCGCGAGGGACTTGCGGTCGGCAAACATCATCACCAGCGGAATCAGGATCAGTCCGATCTGGTACGGGATCACGCGGAAGACCACCACGATCGCCAGAGCGAACAACGCCAGATACAGCGCAAGACGCGCCTTCGGCATCGCGTGGGTCTCGCCGTCATAGACCAGCGCGGCCTTCGGTACCGCAAAGCAGCACGCCGTAATCAGCGTTACCGCGAGAACGAACGGAGGAAGCATCGTCAGCATGAATTCCCCCGTGGGAATGTTGAAGTAGGAGTACAGATACAGGTTCTGCGGGTTCCCGAACGGCGTGACCATGCCGCCGAGGTTCGCCGCAATGTTCTGCAGAATGAACACATACGCCATGTATTTCTGATTGTTCGTCCGCTCCAGAACGATGAAACCGAGCGGAAGGAACGTAATCAGTGCCATGTCGTTCGCAATCAGCATCGAGCCGATGAAGGTGATGTACACCAGCGCGATCACGGAGTTGCGGAGGTTGCTCGTCAGGCTGATGATCTTTTCGGCCGCCGCGCTGAAGAAGTGGATCCGGCGGAGCGCACAGATCACCGCGAGCGTACAGAACAGACAGGTCAGCGTGCGCGGGTCGAAATAGGAAATGTATTCCATGTCCGGCGGAACAATGATCGACGTAATCGCGGCCGCCGCCAGAGCGATTACAAAGACGGTATTTTTCCGGAGAAACGCGGAGGTGAGAGCCGCCAGCTCATGCAGATTCAGCCACGAGGCGGGACGGCGTCGGCGTTGAGTAAGTTTGTTCATTGAAAAAGCACCTTTCGTATGCGTCATTTCGCGCGCACGATTGGTATTATAACGCATTTTTTCCGCAAAGTCAATGGAGAAAATCAGTGAATCTCACAAAATCAACGACGTCAATTTGGATAAATTGTACACAAAAAAAGAACAGGATCAAGAAAATCCTGTTCTCAAGAATGGACCATCGGGGACTCGAACCCAGGACCGACCGGTTATGAGCCGGGAGCTCTAACCAACTGAGCTAATGGTCCGTCGTTTTATTATTATACCATAAGGTATGGTCTTTGTCAAGGAATTAGAAGGAAGAAAAATGACCGTTCCGGTCATTTTTCAATTTTTATGTCCTGCGCGGACGGCGATGGAAAATGCCCCTTCGGGGCAGAAGGTAGAAAAACGCCTGAAGGCGTTTTTCTAAATTTATGTCCCTACGCGGGACGGGCGCACAAAGGGGCTCAGTCGCCGCCCCTTTGTGAATTCCCGGCTTAACGTTTGTGGGACTCGGCCTTGAGGACTCAGACAGACAGCGGTTTGCCCGCATTCAGATTTTTAGGAAGAGACAAAGTCTGGGTGCAAACTTGTCCAAATCGTTCGTTCACTACAAACAGCCGTGAGGGATATCTAAAATGTCAGTTCCACCTTTGGTTGAACAAAATCACTGTTCTTCCGTGCAATCTGCTGAGTGCAAACCGCTGTCTGTCTGAGGCCTTAAGGGCGAGTCCCCCGAACGCCAAGCCGGGAATTCATAAAGGGGCGGCGTCTGAGCCCCTTTATGCGCCGTCCCGCGCAGGGACATAAAATTGAAAAAAGTACCCAACGGGTACTTTTTTCTTCCTTTCCAAACGAGCGGTTTGGTGTTCTCAGAACATCATCCCACCCACGAACGCGTCGGTGAATCCCTTGTCCGACGACAGCTCCGTGTAGCGGCCGCGTTCCATGATCTCCGTCAGACGATCCCGTACCGCGCGGTCGAACATATACGCCGCCGCTCCGGCAAGCGAGGTGTTCCCTGCCGCCTTCACGATGCCGCGTTCCACACACGTCCGCGGAATGATCCCGATTTCCGCCGCAGACTGTACGTTGATGCCGCCGCCGAATGATCCTGCGAGATACACCGCGTCCAGATCGTCCGCCGTGATGCCTGCCGTCTTCAGCAAAACCTTGATCCCCGCCGCGATCGCCGCTTTCGCCGTCTGCACCGCGCGGATGTCCTTGCCGGTCAGCTTCACGTTTTCCGTGAACCAGATGCAGTCGTCGTCCGCGTCCGCACAGCCGGACAGGGCTTCGTACAGGTCGGGATCGTATTCACGGTCTTCCGCATCCTCGAACATTCCCGCGTAGTCTTCGAGTTCATCGAAATCTTCGCAGATCGAACCCGTCGGGGCAATCAGTCCCGCACGAACCGCTTCCGCCGCCGCGTCGATGATGCCGCTGCCGCAGATGCCGGTGGATTCGCCGTCCCCGACTACGGTTACGTCAAAGCCGCCTTTTTCCGCGTTGGCTTTCACTTTGTACACTGCGCCCGGCGTTGCGCTCATGCCCATTTCGATTTCCGCGCCTTCCAGTGCCGGACCGGCCGCCGTTGCCGCGAAATAATACGTTCCGTCCGCGATCACGCACAGCTCGCCGTTCGTGCCGAGGTCCATGAACAGGACGTTTTTCCCCTGAATTTCGGGGTATTTTTCTAAAATATACGCCAGACCGACCGTGATATCCCCGCCGACATACGATGCCGCAAGGGGAGCAAGGTACACCAGTCCGTCCGGATTCATGAAGTCCGCCGCGCCGCACAGGTTATCGGATGCGCGCATTTCCCAGCCGAACGTCGTCTGCATGAAGAACGGCGACACGGCGATCGGCGCGGTATCCAGTCCCGCGTACAGGTGTTCCATAACGGAGTTACCCGCGATGGAGGTATAAATCAGATGATTTCTGTCAATTCCCGCGCGTTCGCAGAGCGTTTTCGTATGCTCCGCGATGGCGGTACGGATGGACGTTTTCAGAAGTTCCGCTTCTCCTGCCGCCGCACGGGACATCCGGGAAATGACGTCGCCGCCGCTGCTTCGCTGGGGATTGCCGAACACGTCGCCCGCCAGTTCCGCACCGGTTTTGAGGTCACGCAGGGACAGTGCGACGGTGGTGGTGCCGATGTCAATGGCAAGCATGGCGTACGCGCCCGGTTCCGTTGTCACGTCAATGACACGGTTTCCGCTGACGAGGGCGGTAAAATCGGTTTTGCCGTTCCGCAGTTCCGCAGATACCCGGCAGACCGCGGACATGGGGATATCCGCATCCGTACCGAGTGAGGAACGGAGGTTGGTGAGGGTATCGGTCGGCGCATCCAGGGTCGGCATGGTCAGGGACACAGGGACAGCCGTGACGACGGGGGTACCTGCCGCCAGTGCGTCACTGAACACCGCGCCGGTCAGTTCGGCGGTATCGGGGAGATACACGTCGGTCACATCGTCGGCGGGACAGAGGCAGAGGTAGCGGAGGACAGCGGTTTCGTGAAGTTCCGCAGGAACACGGCAGTGTTCGAGCAGGGATGCCGCATCCGCACCGTCCAGAAAGGCGGCTTCGGCGGCAGTAAGGGGGGCAGGTTCGCCGGAATAGACGACCGCGCAGACACACTTGCCGCATTTGCCGTGACCGCCGCAGGGGGTATGGGTCGTCACGCCGGAAAGAGCGGAGACGAGCGAGAAGAGAGATTTTCCGGAAACGGAAGGAATCTCATAAGTTTTGGATGATGTATGGATTCGCATGGAAGACCTCCCATGGATGAAAAGATTGGTGAATTTTCTCAGAGTCTGTTTAGTATCTCCAAATTGTCAGTTTTTCACCTCATCAGTCACCTTCGGTGCCAGCTTCCCCTCAAGGGGAAGCCTCAGGGGAGTGCTATTTTTACCGTCAGCCGCTAAAATTTTGTCTTATTTTGGCTTCCCCTTGAGGGGAAGCTGTCGCGCAGCGACTGATGAGGTGTCACCTTTCGAGATACAAAATGTTTTCTCAGTCAATCGACTCGATTTTGTCGATATCGTAGGGGGTATTCTGGTAGACGAAATAATTCAGCCAGTTGGAGAACAGCAGATGCGCGTGCCCTCTCCATACGTTCGGCGGAATATTCTTCGGGTCGTCGTCCGGGAAGTAATGCTTGGGAATTTCGATATCCAGACCGCGGTTGACGTCGCGGAAATATTCGGCGGCGAGGGTAGTATTGTCGTATTCGCTGTGACCGGTGACATAGAACATCCGGCGTTTGCGGGAAGCGATGATATACACGCCCGCTTCTTCGGATTCGGCGAGGATTTCCAGCTTCGGGCAGTTGGCGATGTCTTCATGGCGCACTTCCGTATGGCGGGAATGGGGAGCCTTGAAGCGTTCGTCGAAGCCGCGGAGGAGGGGGTGATTGGGTTCGAGGTTCTTATGCTCGAACACGCCGAACATTTTTGCGGGGAGGGGATATTTCGGAATGCCGTAATGGAAGTTGAGAGCCGCCTGCGCCGCCCAGCAGATATGGAGGGTGGAATAGACGTTGGTTTTCGACCAGCGCATGATCTCACAGAGTTCGTCCCAGTAATCGACGTCGCGGAACTCAAGATTTTCGACCGGCGCGCCGGTGATGATGAGACCGTCGAACTTTTCGTTTTTGACCTCGTCGTAGGTACGGTAGAAGGTTTCCATGTGCTTGGGGCTGACGTTGGCGGAAACGTGGGACGCGACGCGGAGGAGGGTCAGTTCAATCTGGAGGGGGGAATTGGAGAGGAGGCGGATGATCTGATTTTCGGTGGTGATCTTCGTCGGCATGAGGTTGAGGATAGCGATTCTGAGGGGACGGATATCCTGCGCGGTGGCGCGGAGTTCGTCCATGACGAAGATATTTTCGGACTGAAGGACTTCCGCAGCGGGAAGGCCGGTGGGGATTTTTATGGGCATAATTTTTATGGACTCCTTACAGAGGGATAGAATACCAAACCGTTCGTTTGGATTATATGGAAGAAAAATGCCTGAAGGCATTTTTCAGATTTTATGTCCTGCGCGGACGGCGCATAAGAGGACTTCCGGGGCGAAGCCCTCTTATGAATCTCCCCGCCCTGTAAATTGTTCGGGGAACTCGCCCTTAAGGGCTCGGACAGACAGCGGTTTGCCCGCATTCAGATTTTTAGGAAGGGACGAAGTTTGGGTGCAGAGCTGTCCAAAACGTTCGTTCAGTAGAAACAGCGGTGGAGTTGGGCAGTCATTCACCATTAGTTATTAGCCATTAGCCAATATCTCGTCTTCAAACCGGATGGTTTTGGTCTGGGCATCGTGGGAAACGATGGTATTGGCGAAGACGGAGGTTGCTTCGTTTGCGAATTCGTCGGGGTCGGTGAGCGCGGGGCTGTAGTGGGTGAGCCAGAGTTCTTTACAGTCGGCATCGCGGGCAAGTTTGGCGGCGTCGGCCATGGTCATGTGGCTGGATTCCTTGGCGCGGTCGTTCTTTGCCCTCTCGAACATTCCTTCACAGATGAGCAGATCGGCGTCGGCGGCCATCATGCCGATGATTCCGACGGGGCGGGTATCGGTGGAATAAGTGACATGGATACCGCGGCGGCGTTCGCCGAGAACCATATCGGGGGTAAAGCCGTCGACGGTTTCGCCCTTCTGGAGCTTTGACCAGAGTTTGATCGGGACGCCGTTTGCTTCGGCTTTGGCACGGTCGAACTTGCCGCCGCGTGCAATGCGGATATCGTACCCGAGGCAGGGGCAGGAATGACGGACTTCAAACGAAGTGATGCCGAATCCGTGGCGTTCGAGGGTAGAAAAATCGCTCATCTCGACGGTCCGGATCCGGAACGGCAAATCGGGCGCGATGACGGTGAGAGCCTTGACGATCTCGCCGATGCCGCGCGGTCCGGCAATGGTGAGGGGTTCGGTATGTCCCTCGTTCCCCATCGACAGCAGCAGTCCGGGCAGTCCGCTGACATGGTCGGCATGAAAATGGGTAATCAGAATCGTCCCGATTTTCCCGAGCGAAAACCCTGCATTCTTGACGGCAAGCTGCGTTCCCTCGCCGCAGTCGATGAGCAGTCCGGTTCCGTTATACCGCATATAGCAGCAGCACAGGAACCGATCCAGTCTCGGCACGGATCCGCCGGTTCCGGGAAGTGATACGTCTAACATAAATACCTCTTCTTTGGTTTTGTATGCGTCTATTATACATGAAAATTTTGCGTTTGAAAAGGGGGGCGGGCGATTTTTCTGGGTGGGGGATGTGCGGATTTCTTGGGGAAACCTTTTTGAGGAAAAGGTTTCCCCAAACCCCTTCCAAAACCTTTTTGGGCGGTTGTTGCCGGTTTGTTTTGGTTTATATGGTGGGGAGGGGAAAAGAGGAAAACTCCGTGGAGTTCGGCTTAAGAGTGTTCGGCCCGT
>SVQN01000085.1 GCA_015065295.1 Oscillospiraceae bacterium | reverse complement strand
AATAAAAAAGATACGAATCACCATTCAATCTGATGTTCGTATCCTCTGCAAGGGTTCGGATAAAATTCCGATATATGCGGCATCGTGAGTATGTCACGAGCTGTTGTAATTTCAGTTGGTATTGCATTCTTACCTCCGTCGTAAAATAAAAAAAGAGCCTCTCACCTTTTTGAATGGTGAGAGGCTCAGTCTTATCCGTGTTCTCTTCTGTCGTAAATCTGTCGTAAAACTTCAAAATACTTGGGTAAAGAGCGTTTCTTTTTCTTTATAGCTCTTTATTTCTCCGTTTTTCTCTCGTTTTCTCGCTCTTACTGTTCCAGCGTCTTCATCGTGGGGAACAGCAGCACATCGCGGATCGCTGCGGAATCCGTCAGCAGCATGCACAGACGGTCGATACCGTAGCCGATACCGCCGGTCGGAGGCATACCGATTTCCAGTGCGTTCATGAAGTCTTCATCCGTACGGTTCGCTTCTTCGTCGCCCTTCGCAAGCAGTTCTTCCTGTGCCTTGAATCTCTCTCTCTGGTCGATCGGGTCGTTCAGCTCGGAGTACGCATTTGCCATTTCCCAGCCGTTCATGAACATTTCAAAACGTTCAACGTAATTCGGGTCTTCCGGCTTCTTCTTCGTCAGCGGGGAAATTTCGATCGGGTGATCCATAACGAACGTCGGCTGGATCAGGTGTTCTTCTACGAATTCTTCGAAGAACAGGTTCAGGATATCGCCCTTCTTGTGGTGGTCTTCGAATTCTACATGCTTTTCCTTCGCAATCGCCTTCGCTTCTTCATCGGAATGGATTTCGTTGAAGTCCACGCCGCTGTACTTCTTGACAGCATCAAGCATCGTGATGCGTTCGAACGGCTTGCCGAGGTCCATTTCCACACCGTTGTATACGATCGTGGTTGTGCCGAGCACTTCCTGCGCTACATGACGGAACATATTTTCGGTGAGGTCCATCATGCCGTGATAGTCGGTGTACGCCTGATACAGTTCCATCAGGGTGAATTCCGGATTGTGACGGGTATCAAGACCTTCGTTGCGGAAGACACGGCCGATTTCGTAGACCTTTTCCAGACCGCCGACGATCAGTCTCTTGAGGTAGAGTTCCAGCGAAATGCGGAGCTTGAGGTCTTCGTCCAGTGCGTTGAAGTGGGTTTCAAACGGTCTTGCCGCTGCGCCGCCCGCGTTGGATACGAGCATGGGAGTTTCCACTTCGATGAAGCCCTGTGCGTCGAGGAACTTACGGATAGTGCTGATGATCTTGGAACGCTTCAGGAAAGTGTCGCGTGCTTCCGGGTTCATGATAAGGTCAACGTAACGCTGACGGTAACGGAGGTCGGTGTTGGTCAGACCGTGGAACTTTTCCGGAAGAACCTGAAGGCTCTTGGTCAGAAGAGTCAGCTTTTCCGCGTGAACGGAAATTTCACCGGTCTTGGTCTTGAAGACAGTCCCTTCGATGCCGACGATATCGCCGATGTCGAGCTTCTTGAAGCCGGCATATTCATCCACACCGATGGAGTCGCGTGCGACATAGCACTGGATGGAACCCTTGAGGTCCTGCACATTGCAGAAGGACGCCTTCCCCATGATACGCTTGCTCATCATACGGCCGGCAACGGAGACGCGCTGACCTTCGAGAGTTTCGTAGTTTTCCTTGATATCGGAACTGTGGTGGGTCTGATCGTACTTGGTGATCTGGAAGGGGTCATTGCCCGCTTCCACAAGAGCTGCCAGCTTTTCGCGGCGCACCTTCAGCACTTCGTTCAGCTCTGCCTGCGTCATTTCAGCAGCCGGAGCATTGGTATTTACATTATTTTCAGCCATAACGGATTTCCCTTTCGATGTCTGTAAATTTATAAATCTATAGTCTGAGCAAAAATCAAAGTTTCCTTAGCCGTTGTTCTTGGTACGTTCAACAGAAAGGATCTTGAACTTGAGTTCGCCGCCGGGAGCTACGACGTTTACGATGTCGCCGACAACCTTACCGATCATTGCACTGCCGATGGGGCTGCGGTCGGAAATTCTGCCGCGCATGGGGTCGGATTCGTTGGTGCCGACGATGGAGTATTCCACTTCTTCTTCCATGTCGTAGTCGTATGCGAGAACCGTGGAGCCGAGGTTGATAACGTCTTCGCGGAGTTCGCTTTCGTCGATGATTTCGGCGTGGGTGATGAGTTCTTCGAGTTCTGCGATCCGGGTCGCTACACGCGCCTGTTCGTTTTTCGCTTCGTCGTATTCGCTGTTTTCGGAAAGGTCGCCGTAGGAGCGCGCCTGTGCAAGGCTCTGCTTGACTTCTTCGGTCTTTTCGCCCTTGAGATAATTCAGTTCGTCAACTAACGCCTGATAGCCTTCTTTGGTATACTTGGTGGTCTTGGTTTCCATCGTGAAATGTACCTCACTTTATTGTTGTTGTAATTTATGATATCGGGGAAGGAACTTTTTTCGGAGTTCGCACAGCGAATCTCCAGTTTTCCCCGGAGATTTACTTACTCAATCATAGAACGTCGCTGCTGCCGCTGCGAGCTGATTGTCTTCTTCGTCCGTGATTTTGTAGATGTTCTTTGTCAGAAGGGCTTCGTCCAGCTTGACTTCCACATCCGGGACGATGCCGATGCCGTGGTAGTTTTCCGAGAACGGCGGGCTGTACATCCGGTAGGTGATCGAAACCGCGCTGTTGTCACTCAGCGGAACGGTCGTCTGCATACATCCCTTGCCGTAGGTGGTTTCCCCGACAATGGTCGCCTTGTCATAGTCGCGCACCGCCGACGTGAAGAGTTCCGCCGCACTTGCCGTGCTGCTGTTGACAACGACCGCCATCGGCATCTTCAGTTCGGTCGCTTCGGAGGTGTACTTCTTCACTTCCTTGCCGTCCGCGTCGAAAATGCGGATGATCGGTCCGGAAGGAAGAATGTAGTCGAGCGTTGTAACAATCGAGGACAGTTCTCCGCCCGGATTGTAGCGCAGGTCGATGATGAGCTTGTCGCATCCCTCTTTCTGGAGGGTTTCCACGGAATCCACAAACTGTACCGGCGTCTTTGCGTCAAAGCCGGAAATCTTGATGACGCCGATCGTCTTGTCCGGGCCGTAAACGTGGTGCATGACCGTCTGCTCCGTGATCTTGTCGCGGATGATCGCAAATTCCACGGTTTCGCTGTAGTTTTCCCCGCGGAGAACGGAGAATACCGCCGTTGTGCCGATTTCACCTCTCAGCTTGTTGATCGAGGGCTGATAACCGAGTTCCGCAACGGATTCCTTCTCTTCCCCGACCGTTACGACAAGGTCGCCCGGCATAACGCCTGCCTTGTCTGCGGGAGAACCTTCGGTCACGCTCAGGATTTCAATCAGACGATAGTCGGTATTGTAGATGACGTTGACGCCGATCCCCGCCATTTCGCCTTCCAGATCCTGAATGAGGGATTCAAACCCTTCTTTATTGTAATAAGCGGCGTAATCGTCGCCCGTTCCCATGACATAGCCGGCGATCACCGAGTCGATCAGACGTTCGTCATCCATGTCGCCGATGTAATAATTGCGGTAGAGTGAATCCACTTCCGCCAGCTTGTTTGTCACGCGGGTAAGGAAATCCTTGCTGTCCGACGAACCGCCGAGCTGGAGGGAAACGCTGTTTCCGACACCCGAAGACGCGGACATTCCCGTACTCAGAAGCGCGTTGTCGATGTACTTCTGTTCAAATTTATTCTGAAGGAACAGATACGATCCCTGAAATGTGGCGAGACAGCATAACGCCGTAATGGCCGCCGTCGCGCCGATGGATATTTTCTTTGCCATTTTGTTCTCCTTTACGGAAGTGCGATATAATTCCGCGGGTTGACGGTCGAACCGTTTTCGCGGGTTTCAAAGTGCAGATGGTAGCCGAACGTGTTCCCCGTCAGACCGACCCAGCCGATCAGCTGTCCGGCCGAAACCGTTTCGCCTACCCCGACATTGTTCGAGGACATGTGCGCGTACAGGGTGGACAGCCCGTTGCCGTGATCGATCAGGACATAGTTGCCGTAGCTTGCGTGATATTCGCTCCGCAGGACAACGCCTCCGGCCGCCGCCAGAACATTGGTTCCGTTGTCACACGCAAGGTCGATGGCAAGATGGAAGTCTTCCACGCCGTACAGGGTACGCCAGCCGTATTCGGAGGAAACGTAGTACGATACCCCGGCTTCCAGCGGCCACTGCATCAGTCCGCCGGTATAGGTGTAGGTCATATCGCTGGTGTCCTGACTGTGGATCGAGTTCCAGTCGCCGGAATCGTAAGTTTCCGTTGTGTCGGTTTCCCAGTCCGCCCAGTCGGAGGATTCTTCTGCGGGCTCTTCCCAGACGTCCCAGCTATCCGGAACTGTCTGCTGCTGTGCCGCCAGTTCTTCCTGACGTTTCCGTTCTTCCTCCAGCCGACGCTGCTCTTCCTCTTTGCGCTTCCGTTCTTCTTCCTGACGTCTGCGTTCCTCTTCCTCTTTCCGGCGGCGTTCTTCTTCCTGACGTTTGCGTTCCTGTTCCCTTGCCAGCTCGGCGAGGTATTCTTCCAGTTCCGCGTTCAGGTCGTTTTCCAGCCCCTTGTAGTAGGAGTAGTCTTCGATGAGCTTCGCTTCGTCCTTCTGGAGATTTTCCATGTATTCGAGCTTCTCATTGTACAGTGCCTGACTCTGCATGATCGCGGTTTCGTAATCCGCTACCCGCTGCATCTGCGTCGCCTCTGCCTGTTCGAGCATTTCCGTATCCCGTTCCAGCGTCTCTTTGTTGACGCTCAGTTCGGCGATGATCCGGCTGTCGTACGCAAAAATCGCGTTGACGCGCTCCATTTTCACGAGAAAATCCGTGAGGTCTTCCGCTTCAAAAATCAGTTCCAGCCAGTCCGTGTCCTCTTCCATGTACACGGAAACCATCCGGTCAAGGAAGGCTTCCTCCTGCCATTCGATCGCCGCCGAGGTGTCCTCAATGGACTGCTTCTTGACGGCAATCTGCTCCGTCAGCGAATCGAGCTGTCCGGACGCCAGATTTTTCATCTCGTTGTTGTACTTTAAAAGTTCGTCGTACTTGCCGATCTCCTCCTGCGCTTCCGCCTGTCCGGAGCGGATGTCCGCCAGTTCGTTCAGTGCCTTCTTCTGCTTGTTCACAATCGAGGTCAGCTGATCCTCATACGACTTGACTGTCGCGTCCGGATTGTCGGCAAATATTTCCAGCGCAGGCATCCCCGTCAGCATCGCAGCCGCCGTCACCGCGGACAGCATTCGTTTGATCGTTCTTTTCATAATGTATTCTTTCCGGAATGTCCGTAAAATTTGTGTTTTACCACAGATATCCCGCTGGGTCTACCGTGGAGCCGTTCACGCGGGTCTCAAAGTGGAGATGGTACCCGAAGGTACGTCCGGTCAGTCCGACCCAGCCGATCGTCTGTCCCGCGCCGACGAAATCGCCGACCGATACATTGCTCGAGGACAGATGCGCGTACAGCGTGGAGAACCCGTTGCCGTGGTCAACAATGATATAGTTGCCGTAGCTGTAATGGTACTGGCTGAGAACGACCGTGCCGGATGCCGCCGCAAGAACGTCCGTTCCCGCCGCGCACGCAAGGTCTACGCCGAGATGGAACTCTTCAATTCCGTAAAGCACACGCCAGCCGTAAGGAGACGACATATACGAATATGCGTCCGGATCAAGCGGATAGGTGATCGAACCGCCCGTATATTCGGAGTAGTCAACGGAGGAAGACGAATAGCTGTTATCCCAGTACGACTGCTGCTGATTCTGCGCCGCCTGCTGTGCCGCCAGTTCTTCCCGGCGTTTCCGTTCGGCTTCTTCGGCTGCCTTCTGCGCCGCGATCGCTTCCTGACGCTTGCGTTCTTCTTCCTGACGGCGAATTTCCGCCTGACGCGCCAGTTCCGCGAGGTAGGCTTCCAGTTCGGCATTCAGCTCGTCTTCCTGCTGTTTGTAGTAGGAATATTCGCTGATCAGGTCATTTTCGTTGGCTTTCAGCCCTTCCATATACTCCAGCTTCGCGTCATAAAGCTGCTGATTCGCCGAAATAGCGTTTTCATAGTCCTTGACCCGCTGAAGCTGTGCTTCCTGCGCGACGTTCAGAGCCTGTCTGTCCTTTTCCAGCGTCGCCTTGTTTTCGGTCAGATTGCTGATAATCCTGCTGTCGTAATCAAAAACCGCGCTGACCCGTTCCATTTTCACAAGAAAATCGGTCAGGTCTTCGGATTCAAACAGGATTTCCAGAAAATCGGTATCCTCTTCCATGTACACGGCAACCATCCGGTCGAGGAACGCCTGTTCCTGCGCTTCCATGGCCGCCGTCGTCTGTTCAATGGATTCCGTCTTATCGTTGATCTGATCCGTCAGCGAATCAAGCTGTCCGGATGCCAGATTCTTCATTTCGTTGTTGTATTTCAGAAGCTCGTCGTATTTGCCAAGCTCCATCTGCGCTTCGGTCTGGTCGGACTGCAGTTCCGAAAGTTCTGCCAGTGCCTGTTCCTGCTTTGCCGCAAGGGACGCCATCTGGTCTTCGTAGGACTGCACCGTCGCGTCCGTCCCGTTTCTGCCGAATGCTGTCCACGGCATCCCCATCAGAAGTGAAACCGTCAGCACCGAAGCCGTAATGGATTTCGTAATTTTCTTCATGCGATAATTTGCAACCTTCTTCATAATATATAATTCAAACCCCTTCCACCATACTATATTTGTCCCTTTCCCAGATTGAAGTTTTTTGAAAGGGGTCCGGGGAAAACTTTTTTTCAAAAAAGTTTTCCCGGAAACTCCCCTTCCTTAACTCTTCAGATACTTGCTCAGGGAAATGGAGCTGCCGATGATGCCGGCGACGACGCCGAGAGCGATGAAGCCGAGCAGGACGGTGGTCTTGATCTCCGCGAAGGTGAGAATGGAGATCATCTGGAGATCCGCCATGACCATCGTTTCAATGTAGGAATAGATGTACCATTCCGCAAAATAGGCGATAACGGAGGAGAAAAGTCCGATGATGATGCCTTCGAAAATGAACGGCAGGGTGATGAACCAGCTCGTCGCGCCGACATAGCGCATGATGCTGATTTCATGCCGTCTCGCAAACACGGACAGCTTGACCGTGTTGATGATGATGAATACGCTGACCGCCGCCAGAATCGCAAGGAACCATACGAAAATCAGCATAACGCCGCTCTTCACGCTCTCGATGCTCGTCGCAAGGTCGAGACGGTTGTTGACCTTCACGATCCCTTCGATCTGGTGAAGCTGATAGTCCAGTTCCCCGACCTTTTCGGTGTCCACATAGGTGATCTGATAGGAATCCGGCAGAGGATTGTTTTCTTCCGATACGTCGTCATACACGTCGTATTCCGCCTTCATCTGCGCCAGACCTTCGGCTTTCGTGATCCGCCGTATGGAAGCAATGTTGTCGAGCTTGCCGATCTGCTCACCAACCGCGACGATTTCTTCTTCGGTCGCTTCGGTATCACAGAAAACGACAATTTCGTTCAGGGTTCCGAACTGTTCGAGGTTGAGGTCGATGTTCTTGACGATGAGCGAGAAGCCGCCGATAACGACCAGACAGCTCATCAGGACAGCAATGGATACGAAGCTCATGACGCCGTTGCGCCAGAGTCCCGAAAACGCCTGTCCGATAAAGTAGAAAATGTTGTATCTTCTCACTGGAACATTCCTCCCACATGGTCTTCGACGATCAGACCGTCCTTCAGCATGACCACGCGCTGCTTGTAGTAGTCCACGAGGTTCTTTTCATGCGTTACGACGATGACGGTCTTGCCGAGCTTGTTGATCTTCACAAGGAGGCTCATGATTTCGAGGGACATCTTCGGGTCGATGTTCCCCGTCGGTTCGTCCGCGATGATAATTTTCGGATTGTTCGCCAGCGCGCGCGCCAGTGCAACACGCTGCTGTTCACCGCCGGAGATTTCGTTCGGGAACGAGTCCTGTTTTCCGGCGAGGTTGACGGTGTTCAGGATCGCGGGAACCCGGCGGACGATCTTTTTCCGCGGCGTGCCGACGACTTCCATCGCAAACGCGACATTTTCAAACACCGTTTTCTTCGGGAAGAGACGGAAATCCTGGAACACCACGCCCAGCTCGCGGCGATAATACGGAACCTTGAAGTTGGACATTGCCGCAAGGTCGTACCCGCCGACGATCAGCTGACCGGAGCTGATTTTTTCTTCCCGCAGAAGCAGTTTCATGAGGGTGGTCTTCCCCGCCCCCGAATGTCCGACGATGAAGACAAACTCCCCTTCGTCAATATGCAGATTCACACCCTTGAGTGCCATCGTACCGTTCGGGTATGCTTTTTTTACGTTTACAAAATCAATCATATACGAATAACCTTATTTTTCTGTTATGTAGTTCTTATGCACAAGGAAAAAAGGCGCAAATATCCCCTATCCCAAACATCGTACAGGAATCGTGTCCATTCCGTTTCGGAACTTTGACGAATCTGTTCAGAAAGCATAGCAGGGACATCACACGGAATTCGTGTGAAAGTCCCTGATGCTTATGGAATTGGAGGGAAAAATCAAATTAATACTTCACCGGCTTGGTGGTCAGGTATCTCTTGACCATGAGCGCAACCTTGAAGGTAATCGCATGGTCGAATTCGCGGAGGTCGAGACCGGTGAGCTTGCGGATCTTTTCGAGACGGTATACGAGCGTGTTTCTGTGTACGAACAGCTTTCTGGAAGTCTCGGAGACGTTGAGGTTGTTTTCGAAGAAGCACTGAATGGTCATGAGAGTTTCGCGGTCGAGCGAATCGAGAGAACCGTTCTTGAATACTTCCTGAAGGAACATTTCGCAGAGAGTGGTGGGAAGCTGATAAATCAGACGGCCGATGCCGAGATTTTCGTAGCTGATGATATTCTTTTCGGTGTCGAATACCTTGCCGACTTCGATGGCAACCTGAGCTTCCTTGTAGGAGCGCGCAAGATCCTTGATGTTGTCAACAACCGTACCGATACCGATGGAAACCTTCGCGTAGAATTCGGAATTGAGGGTGTCGGCGATGGACTTTGCGATCTTTTCGATTTCGCGGATGTCCGTGTTGGGCTTGACTTCCTTGACGAGAACGATGTCCTGTTCCCCGGTGGAAATGACGTAATCCTTGTTCTTGTCCGGGAAAATGTTCTGAACCATATCGAAGGAGAGAACATCGGACTTGGAGTGGAACTTAATCAGGAAGACCACGCGGGTTTCTTCCGCGTTGAAGCGAAGTTCCTTCGACTTGATGTAGATGTCGCTGGGGAGAATGTTGTCGAGAATGATGTTCTTGATGAACGAACTCTTATCGTACTTTTCATCGTAGAGATTCTTGATGTTGGAGAGAGACACTGCGAGAATGGTGGCGATCTTTTCCGCGTACTTGTCTTCCCCTTCGATGAATACGATGTATTCCCACTTGGAGCCGGAGCCGATCGGCTTATAGGTATATCCGCCGGAGGTAATGGCATCCGAAGTGTATGCGAGTTCGTCCCGAACTCCCTGTCTCATTTCGCCAATTTTCACAAGTTCGCTGCACGCAATGATGACGCCGTTATCGTCCACGACGCCGATAATGCGGTCAACAGCATCCCTCATCTGATGAATTATTCCCTGAAAAAGACGATTTGACATATGCTGCACCTTCCATTGTTATTATATTTTTAATATTGTATATACTACACTATATTTTACATGATATTTTGTATTTTTTCAATAGCAAAATAAGGATTTTTCATAAAATTTATGACTTTTTTTCAATTTCATCAGGATATATGCTCAGAAACGCACATTTTTATTCCATTATACACCAATAAAGTTATTAAATACCTGTTATATTTTTGAAATGGTTTCATCTGCATCGTGCAGAGCTGCACCTTGCAGAAAAATCGAAAAACGACCCGACCGGTCGTTTTTCTTTCGTTTTATCTCTTATAAAGCAGAATGGTATAGATATAGTACACCGCGTAAAGAACGCTTGCGATCACCATCAGCGTGTAGAACATGAAGGGGGTGTTGCGGAAATGGTCGTAGAACATGACGGTGGTGAACAGGAACAGAGCCAGACCGAGAATCATTTCGGGCGTCATGATGTGCGCGGAGGTGTCCTTCTTCTTCACGAGCATGAGAACAAAATATACAACCGATGCCGCGAACAGAACCCCGAATACTACCTTCAGAACCGGATGCACGTTCATGTGGAACGCAAGCTCACGGGTTGCTTCCGCTTTCACGAAATCAAACAGAGAACCGATGATAATATCCGCCAGTACAATAATGAGAATCCGGAAAAGAACGATCCGTCCTGCTTCCATCTTCCCCAGCGACATCATTTTATTCGCGTTTTTATTGATGATCTTATCAGACTTTGCCATATTCATCCTACGATCGGTCTGCCTCCGAACGACAGAACCGTCTCCTTTCAAAATGTGAAAACTGAATTTTTCAATATTTGTCTATAACTCGTATTTATAGGACACGCACGACAATACAAACGACGGTGCGGTCTCCGTACGCAGAATCCGTTTTCCGAGTCCCGTCATCATCATGCCCGTTTCTGCGGCATACTCCGCTTCCTCTGCGGCATATCCGCCTTCCGGCCCGATCATGATGGACACCGTTTCCGGCGTTTCCACCGCATCCATGCAGTCCGGCAGAGGTTTTGTTCCCTCCCCTTCGT
>SVQN01000084.1 GCA_015065295.1 Oscillospiraceae bacterium | reverse complement strand
GTATCACACGGATGTGATGCTCCGGTACATCGGCCGTCCGCAGGATTTTCTCGACGTACTGGAAGGAAACCTTCCCTTTCTCTTGCAACCCGATGTACTGATTCTCTGCGGTCACGGGGACGACGGACGGTTTCTGATGCCGGAACTGGGTGAGGATATCTACTTCGACGGGGAGCCGCGTCAGATTTCGCCGGATGACGTGCGGGCGCATCTGAAATGGAAACCGCAGATTTGCATCAGTACCGCCTGCACGACCGGGATTCCGGCGATGGGGGCAGCGTTTGCGGACTGCGGGGTTCCCTATCTCGCGCCGGACGATTATATTGAGGGGAACACGCCGTTGTTTTTCATTCTGCATCTGTTCTATCTGCATCTGAACGGCGGAAAGCCCTTCGCGGAAGCGGCGGAACTTGCGAAACAGACGGATGCGGACACGGCGATGTATCGGATGTATCTGCCGGAATAACAGGACAAGCCCTGCGTGGATGACACAGGGCTTGTTTTTATGGGGTTAGTCTTTATCAACGGGAAGACCACATCCGCGATAGCCGTAGAACCATTCACTGCCGCTGCCAAGTCTTTCCGCAAGCCAGAGGATCATGTAGGCATACAGCGGTTTCGTATTATTCATAGAAACGGAATACACCTCAATCTCTTCTTCCTCGTCCACATTGACATCCTGAACCCAGATCAGATTTGCGGTACGCATCTTTTCCAGAATAGAACGACATTCTTCCTCTGTCATGTCTGTCTTTTTCGCAAGACCTGCCGCAGTAAACATCTTCCCTTCAATACCGATCAGATAATGGAACAGATATCTGACTTTTTTGTCTGCAAGAAGCTCCAGAACCGGTACAGCCGCATCAGAGTTCAGAATCTCCAATGAGTCCTTTGTGCCGAACGCAGGAGCAATCAAGGCGAAATCCCGATTCACAAGAACTGCGCCGCCATGATCTCCGATACTGAAATGAACACATTGACTCTCTTTTACCAGATTATCCTTCAGTTTATTCAGCCACTCTTTTCGTTCTTCTTCGTTCTTGGATTTCCATGCACAGGTACTGCTTTTCAAAATGTTTTCATACAGAACCCCTGCGAGTTCATCAAAGCTGTAATGCTGCGGTACTTCTTCCTTCTTTTTGCCGCTGTAAATCTCATCTACGGTAATCCCGAACACATCCGCGATCACCGGCAGCAGGAGAATGTCCGGCATACTCACGCCCGTCTCCCATTTGCTGACCGCCTGTGCCGATACGCCGATCTGACCCGCGAGGTCTTCCTGCGTCATGCCCGCTTCCTTGCGGAACGCCGTGATATTTTTTCCGATATTCATAACCGATCTCCTTTGTTTTGTGAAAATTTCGTTCCGGGTACCCTTTACGCCTTCATTATACCGGACATCCCCCCGAAAAGCAACAACCCGTCCGGCGAGTCGTCCCGAACAAACGGTGACTTTTCCGAACGGGTCTTTTCGTTTGGTTGAATGACCGGTTTACAGGCGCAGCATTCCGCGGTAAACCCCGGGCGACGAATTTTCAATCACCGTCGCGCCGACCGTCTTCTTATAGAAGTCCACCGGTCCCGCGCTGCCGATGATGCCGTAGCCGTAGCCTTCCTCCCACATTCCGTGGAGGCACGCGAGCAGGAGCGCACGTCCGATGCCCTGCTTCCGTTCGGATTCCGCAACGCCGGTCGGACCGAAGAATCCCTTGACGGTCGCGTCGTAGCAGCCGAATCCGAGCATTTCTGCGGAAACGCGGCCGTTTGCGTCGGTCGTTTCGCGGACAGCGATGAAAATGCTCTTGGTGTCGCGGAAGAAGGCGTTTTCCGCTTCCGCAGCCCAGCCGGAGCCGAAATGATCCTTGATCCATCCGATGACGGCATAATTTTCCGGGCCGATGGGTCGGCGGATGACGATGTTTTTCGCCTTCAGCTCATCGAGATACGGAGCGAGCGGCGGCAGTTCGTAGAGTTTGACAAGTAAATCGGGCATGGGAATTTCCTTTCAGCGTACAAAAGATGATACCTCTATTGTACACAATTTTTCGTCAGATTACAATATAAAACCATCAAAAACTTGACAGAACTCCGCTTTTCTGATAAAATATTAAAATGAACAGATAAAATTTTAAGAATCCGGAAGGGATGATACGGTATGAACCACGAAAAACTGAAACGGCTGACTGCCCCGCTCTGTACCATCGTTTCCTGCACAGCCGAAACCGGCTCCACCAATACGGATGCCCGTGCCCTTCTTGCACAGTTTCCGGACGCCGACACGATTCTCCTCACAGCCGACCGTCAGACCGGCGGACGCGGACGTCAGGGAAAATCGTTTCTCTCCCCGGAAGGCGGTCTGTATATGACGCTCGTCATGAAAACGGGCGCACCGCTGGAATCCGTGGTGAATGTAACCTCCTGTGCGGCAGTCGCGGCGGCACGGGCACTCGCGGAACAGGGGATTTCCTGCGGGATCAAGTGGGTGAACGACCTGTACCTGAACGGCGCGAAGCTGGCGGGAATCCTCGTGGAATCGGTGAACGATTATGAAACGATGCGTTCGGAAGCCGTCATCATCGGCATCGGCGTGAACGTGGCGCGGAGCATTTTTCCGGATGAAATCCACGCCGTTTCGCTGGAGGAAGCGGGGTATTCCGCCGATCCGGAAAAACTCTGCGCGGATATCGTGCGGGAACTGCTGAACATCCGCGGGAACGGTTTTGATTTTGCACGCTATGCCGACGAATACCGACAACGTTCCATCGTTCTCGGGAAGGATGTATATTTTCTGAAAAACGGCGAAACAATCTCTGGAACGGCGGAAGCCATCAACGAACGCGGCGGACTTCTTGTGCGAACCGGCGACACTCTCTGCACGCTGGACAGCGGAGAAATCACCCTGCGGCTCACAAATCAGCAAAGGAGCAGATAACTTATGAGTGATATGAAATACACCGACGAGCGGACGCTGGCGTACATCAATCTGTACGGCGTACTGGGCGGACTGACTGCCCTGTGCGACGTTGTACCGGAAGCGAAAAAAATTCTCGGACGCAGCACCTGTTCAATCGGGTTTGACATCAAAAACGGGCCTTCGGCAACCCTGACCTTTGTCGGCGGCAAATGTATTTTCAAGGAAGGTGTGGAAAACTGCGCCATCAAAATTCCGTTCTCGGCCTGTGAAAAATTCAACGGCATGGTTGCCGGAACGGTCACGCCGATCCCGACGCGCGGGATGACCAAACTGCCGTTCCTTCTCGGAAAATTCAAGAAGCTGACGGCTCTTCTGGAACAGTATCTCCGTCCCGAGCCGAACCGTCTGGGCGACCCGGTCTTTCTGAAGCAGAGTACAGCGGTCATGTTCCGCGTAATCGCGTCATCGGTCGCGCAGATTGCCAATTACGATAAAGTCGGACAGGCAAGCGCGTCGTATATCCCGGACGGGGCGATCCTTCTGGAAATCGAGGGACTGACCTCCGCCGCGCTGATCGCCAAGAATCACACGCTGACCTTCACGGACAAGGTTCCGAAAGCCTGCACATCCTTTATGAAGTTCACCGACGTTTCCGTGGCGCGCGATTTGTTTGACGGAAACATCAACAGCGTCGCGGCGGTCGGTCTGGGCGATGTCCGGATCGGCGGCATGATCCCGCAGATCGACAACGTCAACCGGATCCTGTCCCGCGTGGAACTGTATCTGAGATAAAATTGGAGGAAAAAATCATGCGTGAAGCGTTTACCTATCCGAATGCGGCGGAACAGTTCCGGCGTGCCGCCAACGTAATCCCGTCGGGGGTGTACGGCCATCTGGGGCCTGCCGAAGGATGTTTTATCCCGGTCGAAGCCTTTCCGCTGTTCTCCAGCCGCGCCAAAGGGACGTATTTCTGGGACGTGGACGGACACCGGTTCATTGACTATATGTGCGCGTTCGGCCCCAATATTCTCGGCTACGGCGATCCCGATGTGGACGAAGCGGCGGCAAAACAGCGCGAACGCGGAGACTGTACCACCGCGCCGTCCCTGACGATGATTGACTTTGCGGAGCTTCTTGTGGAAACCGTCGCGTCCGCAGACTGGGCGTTTTTCGCAAAAAACGGCAATGACGTGACCACGCTCGCGGTCATGGCGGCGCGCGCGTATACGCACCGGAAGAAAATCGTGTTCTTCAAGGGCTACTATCACGGCGTCGGCGCGTGGACGCAGAAAATCGACTACGCCGGTATCATGGAAGAGGACGTGCAGAACAATCTGTGCATTGACTGGAACGATCCTGATGCGGTCGAACGGGTCTTTGCGGAAAACCGCGGGGAAATCGCGGCGATCATTGCCCAGCCGTATATGCACGGCAATTTTGCGGACAACGAACTTCCGGCAGACGGATTCTGGAAGAAAGTCCGTAAGCTCTGCAATGACAACAATACCCTGCTGATCGTGGACGACGTACGCGCCGGCTTCCGTCTCGACCTCGCCGGAAGCGACCATTATTTCGGATTTGAAGCCGACCTCATCTGTTTCTGCAAGGCGATTGCCAACGGCTACAACGTCTCCGCCCTCTGCGGGAAAGATTTTCTGAAAAACACCATTTCGTCCATGTCGTATACCGGCAGCTACTGGATGTCGGCGGTTCCCTTTGCGGCGGGGATCGCGTGCATTGAAAAGATGAAACGACTCAACTGCCCGCAGATTCTCATGGAAAAAGGCGCGAAGCTCGGCCGTGAACTGACAAAAGCCGCGACCGACTACGGCTTCACCCTTCGCGTCAGCGGCGCACCGTCGCTGTTCTATCTGCGCCTGCTGGACGATCCGACGCTGATGCTGCATCAGGAATGGATCGCGGAATGCGTCCGCCGCGGCGTATTCTTCACGAATCACCACAACCACTTCATCAACGCCGCCCTGACGGACGAAGACATCGCCGAAACCGTGGACATCGCCCGTGACGCGTTCCAGATCATCCGCGAACGGCATCCGGGGAAATAAGGTTTTCGCGGGAACCCTTTTTTAAGGAAAAAGGGTTCCCGCACCCTCCCAAAAACCTTTTCAGACAAGAAGGGATATGAATATGTTCACTGAAGATGCTTCTCTCGGGATTATCGGAGGTGCGGACGGTCCGACAATGATCCTTGTCACCGGCTCACCGTGGGGGTTTGTCCTCGAACTGCTCGCGTGTCTCCTTGTACTTGCGGTGACCGTGACCGCGGTTGTCCTGCTCGTCCGTCATTTCCGTAAAAAGAAGAAAAAATAACACAAAAAACCGCGTATCACCCAAAAATACGCGGTCATTTTTTATATACCTAGATTGAAAAGGTTTTTGGAAGGGGTTCGGGGAAACCTTTTTCCTTAAAAAAGGTTTCCCCGAGAAAATTCAATTATCCAACATAAGGAGTGCCGTTGATGGTGACGGACGCGGTTTCGCCGACGGTGATGTCGAGAGCGTCGAGCGCGTTGTCCAGTGCGTCAAGAACGACCGTGCCGCCCTTGAATTCGATGTTGGTCGCGCACTTGATGCCGTTGTTGTTCGCGGTGATGTTGGTCGTACCGCCGTTGAAGGTTACGCGGGAGACACCCTGGATCGCTTCGTCGTCGGAGGTGATATTGACCGTGCCGCCGTTGATTTCAACGTAGCCGACCAGTTCGGTTTCGTAGTTGGTGGACTTGATGCCGTCGCCGATCGCGGTAACGTTCAGTTCGCCGCCGTTGATGGTCAGGTAGTCCTTGCCCTTGATGCCGTGGTTGATGGCGTTCAGGTTGTAGATACCGTCATTGATAACCAGACCGTCCTTGCTGACGATCGCGTTCATGTAGCTTGCGTCGATGTTCAGCGTGCCGGTGCCGTTGATAACGAGGTCTTCCTTGGAGAAGAGAACGGCGTCGGGTTCGTCTTCTTCGGGATTGTCAAAGGTGTAGCTGTCGCCGTCGGTCAGCGTGTTGACCGTGCCTTCGTACAGTTCAAGCTGAGCAACCTGTGCCTTCTTGAAGTAGATGCACGCGCCGTCTTCGTTGTGGATGGTGGCATCCTTGAGAACGAGGGTCACTTCGCCGGCGTCCACGCAGTCAACGTAAACCTGACCATCGTTGAGCGTACCGGTAAGAACGTATGTACCGTGAGCGGTGATGGAGATACGGTCTTCGGTGATATAAACGGACTGGGAATCGCAGGTGGCGGTGTCGCCGTTCAGAACAATTTCAGTGGAATTCTTGAGAGATACGGTTTCGGAAGCGGATGCGCCGCCTTCTTCGGTGGTGCCGCAGGCAGTGAGTACGGAAGCTGCCATCAGAACAGCGAGTACGAGAGCTTTGATTTTCTTCATCCTGTTGTTTCAGTTTATCCCGCAGGATAATCCTTTCTTGAATTTATGAATTGCGTACATTTTACACGTCTCTAATACGTCGATTATACAATAAAATGAAGGGATTGTCAAGAGAAAATTTATGAATACGGATGATGAATTTTTCTGAATCAAAACTCAGCAGATAGGCTCAGTCGCCCTCTGTATGACACCGCTGTACCCAGTCCGTCCAACGAGGATCTGCTTCCATTTCCGCCCTGACTTTCCGGTAGTCCGGATTACACCACATTGGAAAATCATCCGGTAGATGCTCCGCGAGAATGCCAATAGTACGATAACCGGAGGTATATCGTGCCCTCAGCACATACGATGCGCCGCGCACCATCGGAGCAGTCAGCGTCACCGTTTCCTGACCGGCAAATGCGTCAAACTTTTTTGCATGGTCAAGAGCATCATCAAGAGAGGAAAAAGCCTCGTCATGATATCCGTACTCCCACTGCAGCCGTGCGAGATAAAGGTATAAATACGCCACCTGTACATGGTGTACACCAAAGTTTCCGTCATCGCAAAGAAGTTCAAACAAAGCGATCAGCCCGCGTACTTTCTCAATCGGTAGCTCTGTTTCATAATTTTTCCGGTCGTTCACCAACGCATACATAAACAATTCAGAAAATTCATCCGTCATCTCAAGCAGTGCCTGGCTGAGATAGCGTTTCTGTTCCGCGCCGTCATACGCCGTCGTCATCATCACTTCGCGGCACTGATACACTGTCGGCAGACGCATGGCAAGCTCCTTACCCTTTTCATATTCGCCAAACAAGCGGTAAATACCAATCAGACTGCAAATAGAATTGGTGACAATCCCACTGTCCTCGCCGTTTTTCATCAGATTTTCAAACAGTTTCGCCGCTTCGACCCAGTACTTATTCTGTTTTTGAGGGTCGCAGTCATATTTGATATAGCCGAAATCGTCAGAATCTGTATATTTTTCTTCATAATACCGCCAGTTTCTGTGGCGTTTCCATCCAGCAGTGTTGAGCATATCCGCCAACTGGTACATGATTTTTTCATTTCCGGGAAATTCCGCAAGACCTTCCCGCAGAAGCGCGATACACTCATCCACCGTCGCATCCTCACGCATATTCTGCATATCAAGCTCTTCCACTTTTGCGAGTAGCGCATTCACCTTTGCTTCACGTTCACCGTGATAGCCGAACAGCTCGTCAATAGACACTCCGAAAAAGTTTGCAATCGCCGGAACGATCTCCATATCGGGATAACTTCCGCCGGATTCCCAACGGCTGACCGCCTGCGCGGTCACACCAAGTGTATTCGCCAATTCTTCCTGTGTACGGCTGTCACGGCGGCGAAGTTCGCGGATTTTTGAACCAATCGAAATTTTCATGGGATTCCTCCGTTAAAATGTTGAATTTATTCACCGGTGATGGTGTCATTATAACAGAAGAAAACGGACACGTCAATTCTCAATTAATTGAAGATTTTTCAACTATTCTTTGAGTTCCCTCCCCATATAAAACACATTCCTCGAGGTCTGTTTCCGGCAGACGAATCCCTTTTTCAACAGCGCACGGCAGCCGTGCAGGTCGGTCTTGACAACCACCCGTTCCCGCGCCACCCGCGCCGCTTCCGCAATATGTCCGTCCGTCAGAACATCGTATACGGCGTAATCCCGGATCGTCTCGATCCCGAACGACGCGCTCACCGGACGGTGGAACATAAAATCAAAATACACGATATCCGCGCTGTCCGCCGGACGGGTTTGCAGAAATTCCAGATTATCCCCGGGATGCAGCTCCATCCGTCCGAGAACCTCCGCGAGTTCCGGATCGCTCTCCGCGTGAAACGCCAGTCCTTCCCGCACGAGAATCGACAGCGGCAGGCTTTTCTCAACCCCGATCACCCGTCCGCTCTCCCCGACCACATGAGCGGCAATCCGTGCGTCCGCCGCCAGACCGAGCGTCCCGTCCAGAAAAGTCATGCCCCGTTCCAGCCCGCAGACGGTCGTCAGGCAGTCCGTACCGCCGTTTTTCAGGATTTTCAGCCGCTGGAACGCCATATTGGGGTGATAGAATGCCTCGGCCTTTCCCGGCTCGTAATAGCTCAGTCCGCGTCTGTGGTTGACGACAAATACCTGCGTGTCCTCCGTTTCAAACAGATACGCGAGGGATTTTTCTCCGCGAACGCGGTAGGGGATTCCGTAGGTTTCCGACAAACGCACGGCTTTTTCGATTAGACGTTCATCCTTGCTGCTGGTGGTAAGAATCATAGGGTTCTCCTTCTTCCCTCTCCGGACGGTCAGCGGTTCTCGGTCTCACGGATCCGCGCAAGCTCCGCCTCTTTATTCCAGAGATAACTCAGACGAAGTTCCGTTCCCATACGGATGCGGCGCAGATTTTCCGTATGACGGAACAGGATCACGCAGGAAACCACCGTCAGCAGCACGGTTCCGAGCCAGTCCGCCGAATAATAGGCATACACGGCGGAAAACGCGAACGAAGCCGTGATAGGCACAAAACAGATATAGTTGGTCATCAGCGCAATGACGATTTCCACGGTCAGGAAAATCAGAAAAATGCGCCAGTTGTAAACAAGGATCATCCCGCCGAGACAGGCCAGTCCTTTTCCGCCCCGGAAATTCATATAGAACGGGAAAATATGCCCCAGAATGCACGCGGTTCCCGTCACCACAAAGGCGTAGCGACAGAACGGAAACAGATACTTCACCAGCCGGATGACCGCACAGGTTTTCAGAATATCAAACAGCGCACATAAAACGCCGACGCTCTTGCCGAAAAGGATCACCGCATTGGACGCACCGGCATTGTGCGATCCCTGCTCACGGATATCGAACCCGCGGAACCGCGAGATAATGTACGACGGATTGATCGTTCCGACCAGATATCCCAGCAGACAGCAAATCATTGCTCTCAGGATTTTCATAACAAATTTACGTCCTTATCAAAAAAATGATTGATATATTATTTTACCATACAAGAATTTTACGGTCAAGACCGCATCAAAATGTTTGTAAAAAATTTCTTATACTAACGCAATACGGGAAAAAATCCCGCCGGACGCGTTCTTGCTTTTTGCGGACACATCGTGTATACTGTAACCAACGGTACCGGAATTTCACAAACCAAGGAGTATCCTATGAAACAATATTTTGCGGGAAATCTGAAAAAACTGCGGAAAAATGCGGACATCACGCAGGAAAAATTAGCGGAATGCCTCGGCGTTCTGCCGCAGACCGTATCAAAATGGGAACGTGCGGAAACCTATCCGGACATCGAAACCCTTCCCTCTCTGGCGAATTTCTTCGGCATCACCATTGACGAACTGCTCGGCAACGATCAGCTTCGGACGGAAGAAATCATCGACCAGATGATCGCCGATATCCGCGAAACTGCGCGTCAGGGCAACGAAGAACGTGCGGTCGAAATGGCGCGCGCGGGTTACAAACGCTATCCGTCTTCTTATAAAATGATGGATTATCTCTGCACCGTCCTTCAGTCCTATGATGTGACGGATGCCAACTGGAACGAACGGAAAACGGAAATCCGCCGGGTTGCGGAACGTATTCTCGAAGGATGCACCGTTGAGGAATACCGTTACGGTGCGATCGAGAGCCTGTGCATGGTCTGCGAACCGGAGGAACGGGAAGAAATGTACAAAAAAATCCCGTCCGGATTCAGTTTCATCCGCGAACTCTGGATGAAAGACCTGCTTCCCGCCGATACGGAGGAAGGACTGGAACTGCGGCAGAAAAACATCATCGAGCTGATGTGGCATTTTCTGAACGAAGTCACCGAGCTGTGCGGACGGTGGTACCCGCGCGGCGAACACGATCCGCAGTGTGACATTGACACATGGATCGGCGTCTGCGAAATGAAGCTGGCGATCTACCGGTGTCTGTTCCGCGACGGGGATTATCTTGATTTCGCGTGGAATGCCGCGTCCGCGTATTCCTGTCTGGCGGAAGCGTACATGAGCAAGGGCGACGGTGAAGCGGCACTGGACTGCTGGGAGAAAACGGCGGAATTCAGCGAGATGAACGAATCCGTCCCGCCGTACGCGAAGCACACGTCGTATCTGGTGAACCGGCTTGTGTACGATGAAGCGAAGCTCGGCAAATTCGGCTCCTGCGGCTCGCCGGAAGATTACCTCCACCGGATGAAACAGCCGCTGTACGATCCTATCCGGGAAGATGCGCGGTTCCGGGAGGTCATGCACCGGTTTGAGACAGGACCGCGGAATCTGCGGAAGCGGGATGAGAAGGATTTTGAGTGGGTGAAATAAGAATCCTCTTCCCCTTCTATGCGCCCCTCTCCGGGCATATACTGAATCAAACCACATCATTTGTCCGGAGGATACGCAATGCTTGTTACCATGGAATACCGGCGGGAACGCGCGGTGGAATACGCCGAACGATGGGCGTTTTCACGCAATCCGCTGTTTGAAAACTACACGGGAATCGGCGGAGACTG
>SVQN01000083.1 GCA_015065295.1 Oscillospiraceae bacterium | reverse complement strand
ATAACTACTTCGCGGCTTGATTTTTCGGGTTGGAAAAGGATGAAAAACCTTGCCTGATAACCGAAAACCCTTGAAATACGGGGCTTTTCCGGTTTGTCGTAATTATACCGTAAGGGCACAGTTGTGCCAGTTTGCTTTTGAAGAACGGTGTGCAGATGAAGGAAATCCAGGACTGGCTCGGTCACAGTGATTTTTCCACCACGGCGAATACTTATGCACACCTCGACTACTCTTCCAAGCTGACATCCGCAGACGCAATGCTGGATGGTCTCGGCTTCGGGAAATAGTCTGAGTTCTCTCCAAAATCGGCGTTTTTTGGAGAGAACTACTCTACAACAACGGAACAGATTCAAAAAATCAAGAAATCTCCCGTCAAAAGTGCTGAAATTGCAAAGAAAAAGTCGGCAGCTTTTGAAACTGCCGACAAATTTTGGCGGAGAGAGAGGGATTCGAACCCTCGTGAGATTGCTCTCAAACTGATTTCGAGTCAGCCCCGTTATGACCACTTCGATATCTCTCCGAATATTGTTCCGTCCATCAGCACCCCGAAAAATGGAGAGAACTGATGGAGAGAACTCAGAATGCTATGAAATTGCGTGACCTCGAAAAAACGAGGAAATACGAGAAAACCAGAGAAATCAAGAGATTCTTTCAAAAGTCTTTCCCGAACGAAAAGACGATTTCGAGTCAGCCCCGTTATGACCACTTCGATATCTCTGCGTATTCATTTAATCACGGGATCGTTTCCAATCCCGTGATTAATATTATACCATACCCATTTCCATTTTGCAATACATTTTTCAAAAAATCTGTATTTTTCTTTCCGTAATCCCTTTTCACCGTACGAGATTGGCGATCGCTTCCCTGAATTCTTTCTGCCCCATCCGGTTCACCGCGCCGATCACACGCACATTCATGTCGTCCGCACGTCCTTTGATATTCGCCGACGCCGCGTCTCCGCTGTAGGCGCGATCCTGCGGATCGAAAAACGCCGTCGCGGTCAGCGCACTCCGCGCATATCCCATCCCGAATTTCTTCGATACGGTATTCAGTTTGTACAGCTCGTCTGTCTCCACGTCGCCGTTCTTGCAGGAGATGAACACCGGAATCATTCCCGCCATCAGCATCACGTCAATCTCGTTGCGCGTGGTGTCAATGTCCTCGTTCCAGCCGAGAATAATCCCCGTTGTCGCGCTGTCGTAGAGCGGAACGCCGTCACGCTCGCATTCCAATGCCGTTTTGTAAGTATAATATTCAAACAGCGAACCTGCTTTTGTCAGACAGTCCTGGAGCGGCTTGCTCTTGTACCGGAACACCGTCACACCACGGCGGCTGTATGTTTTCTCCGGCAGAACAAAACCGTTTTCGAGAAAGTAATTCCAGAATTCGCGGTCAACGCCGCCTTTTCTTCCGATGTCGTCATCGGCCACGCAGTACAGGTCGTTTTTGTCTTCGGCATACCGGCTGACACACGCGGAAATCCGGTTGATCTTCGCGTTCCATCCGCTGCAGTCCCGGCGGCAGAACTGCCACAGCGTATCAATATCGCCGCAGACAGGATCGTCCCGCCGGAATGTATACGACTCCCCGTAAATCCGTCCGCCGTGGAGCAGAATATTTTCCTGCACGGTCAGACAGACCTGACTGTTCACGTCATAATTCATCACGGTGCGCGAGATCGTCCGTCTGCCGGTCTCGGAACGCCGGAACTCAAACCACACACCGCGCCGACTGACTGCGTTCATACGGAACGCCGACACGCGCAGATCGGTACTGCCGAGCACAATCCCGAGAGCCACCAATGCCCCCTCGTCCCCGCCGGAAATGTCGATGATATAATCGTCGGACGGATCGGAAATGATATCGTACAGCGCAGCGACAATGGCTTCAAGATCGTTCTTCGCAATGCTTTTGACGCGCATTTCCGCGTGAATGCCGCGTCCCTTCAGGATTTTCTGATAATTCGGGATCGCGCGGATCGCTTTGCGGGATTCGGACGTGATATAGACTACCTTATCCGGCTTCAGCGCGAGCGAACCGAGGATATTCTCCACGGGCGTTTTGTCATACAATTCGATAAGTGTCACAGTCTGGTTCCTCTCCTACAGCAATGTAATTTAATTATTATTATACTACACCGGCTTTCGCAAAAAACAAACTCCTTGTAAATTTTTGCGGGGGCGGTCTTCTTGGGGAGTATATCAATCCACAGTGGCTGATAGCAACGTTACCACAAGCGGCACATACTGTCAATCAGCAGGCACACAGCAGAACACCCCACTGCCATCATAGCGGTGAGGTGTTTTCTTTGTTCATTTCTCATCTTACATCTTCGCGTCATCCCGTTTTTTACCGAAGTATACCAACACAATCACGCAAAGCACAATCTGCACGACCGTGGACAGCGGCGTTGCCATGCCGATCCGGAACAGGGACACCGGTTCGATCCTGCTGAAAATCCACGAGAGGGGCAGACGTACGCAGATACCGCCGACAATTCCCTGAATCATGACGAACGTGGTGTTTCCGCAGCCGTTGAAATAGCCGATAAAGCAGAACAGGAACGCCGTCAGCAGACAGTCGATGGCATACGCTTTCAGATATTCCGCTGCGGGTGCGATGATTGCCGCTTCCTTGGCGAAGATTCCAGCCAGCAGATCGCCGTGGAAGAAGGTGATATATCCCATCACCACACCGGCGGCAAACGAGGAAACAATCCCGCAGAACAGTGCCTTTTTCGCACGATCCGGTTTCTTTGCGCCGATGTTCTGTGCCACAAACGCGGACATGGACTGCATATACGCGGACGGCAGCAGCATGATGAAGGCGCAGACCTTTTCCGCAATGCCGATTCCGGCGGATTCGTTCAGTCCGAGACCGTTGACGATGGCGAGAATGGCGAGAAAGGAAATGCTGACCAGCAGATCCTGCAGAGCGATGGGCGTACCCAGTTTCAGAATCCATTTGATGTAGGTACCGTTCGGGCGCAGAGAGTTCCGGGAAAACTTAAACGGCAGTGTGCGCCGGCGAATGATGCACAGCGAGATCACAACGCTCATCGCCTGTGCAACCACGGTGGCAATGGCCGCTCCCGCCGCACCCATGTGGAAGACGGCAACCAGAAGAAGATCACCGACAATATTGAGCACACAGGCAATCGCAACCGTCAGAAGCGGGATTTTGGAGTCCCCGATGCCGCGGAAAATACTGCCCACAAGGTTGTACGCCACGATAAAAACCGTTCCCGCCGAACAGATGACGATGTACAGCACCGTATCCCTGAACGCGGCTTCCGGTGCGTGCATGATGCCCGCAAGCAGGGAGGACGCGGCGATCATGATTATGGACAGAAGAACGGACGCAGCCGCAAACAGCGTGATGCCGCTTCCGATGATTCCGCCGGCTTCTTCCTGTCTGCCCGCACCGATCCGATCGCCCACATAGATCGTCAGACCCATGGCAAGTCCCGTGATTACGATGGTCAGCGTGTGCATGATCTGGCTTCCGGTGGAAACGGCGGAGACATACACATCCGCCAGCTCACCGCCGAACTGACCGACGATCAGCAGGTCAACCGCTCCGTACATCGCCTGTAAAAACAGCGCAAGCAGGACGGGAAGCGCAAAGCGGATCAGCGGCGAAAAGATTTTTCCTTCGGTAAAATTCTGTGGTTGTTTCATAAAGATGACTCCTTACGCGAAAAATGCCGGACAAGAGACCGCATAAACGCAGGTGTCTTATCCGGCAGTACCATATACGCTGTGCCTGCCCTCCGACAAATGCGTGATGCGACATCTTATCCGGCGTTGTACATACGAATTACAACATCCTCCGATGAGCGTGTACAGTATAGCACATTTCAGACGGATTGTCAATTGCCGTGATGGAACAAAGCCGATATTCCTTGACAGATGCGGGAGGATGGTAAAATCTAATCAACGTGAGTTCGATGAGAAAAAATTTGATAAGAAAACGATCAAATCCGTAGGGCGGGGGCTTGCTCCCGCCGCGAAGAAATCCGTATATTCCGTTCCGGCGGGAGTAAACCCCCGCCCTACGATGAACCTATTGGAGTTTCTATCGAACTCACGTTATTTAAGATTTTACGGCTTCCAGTACCGTTCCACGCATTCCTTCGCAATTTCCACATATCTGCGTCCGCGTTCCGCATCGCCGTACAGCGTCAGAACTTCCCGCTGGGCGATTTCGAACAGACAGCCGCTTGCCGCTTCACAGACTCCCTTGAAATACGTCCGCAGAGCGTCTTCGTCCAGCGGACCCGGTGCCGTGACCAGTTCGGCTCTCGGCTTGCTGTAGTACACGACGTTGCTGCCGCGCAGATATTCGCCGATCTGCGGTTCGTTGTTGAACGGCGACACGGACAGCTTCCGCAGGTTCGTCCATTTCGACAGATAGTCCGTCCAGAGAGCGTCCACGCGTTCGCAGCAGCCGTAGGACAGCAGCCCGTACCGCTTGACCAGACGATCCTGATACGGGTAGACGAATTCACCGTACACTTCCGGCGAAACGGCGGTCGTTTCCTGTGATTCGAGGAAGCCCCAGCACTGCGTGGTCTTGGTTACGCCGTCTGCGGGAAGTTCGCTGTTGAACGCGAAGCTCTCCTGTGCGATCGGACTGGTTCCGCAGGTGGGGAGCAGAAGTCCTTCGGCTTCCAGAAAATCGTAATAGTCTTCGTAGACCTTCGTCGCCATATCCATGACCCTGTGCAGGGTTTCCGGGCAGTCGTACATGGAGAGATAATACGCTTCCATCCCCATCAGATGCACCAGCGGATTGGTGATCGAACCGGACAGGCTGTGCATCACCGGCCGCGTCGGCAGAATATCGCCGAACAGGTCTTCCGCAAGCTCGCGGTACTGTGCGGCTCCTTCGCGGTTGACACCGAACCGGCCGCCGCGCAGTTTGTCAAACTCTTCCTCGAGGTCTTCGATGACCGGATCAATGTGATAGCCGCTGGTCTTCTGTCCCGGAATCCGGCTGGTGTGCGCGGAAATGCCGAACGGGCTGACCCATGTTCCGCATCCAACGTCGAAGGTAGGGGAGATCGGCGTATCGTCGTCGAACAGTTCACGGCCGACGAGGGTGCAGAGCAGGGTACGTTCGATCCCGCGCGCAGTTTCGCCGGTACACTGAAGGCGCGGCGTGACGACTTCGTGGGTGAAATTGCTGAACAGCAGACGGACGGTCGGCGTTTCGCGGCGTCCCTGCGCCAGCGCGTCCCATTTTCTGAGAATTTCATCATTTTTCGGGCAGTTGGCGTATTCGAGCTGCTTTTTGGCGAGACAGCGGAGAATCTCGCGGTCCTGCATGGAGATATTTTCCATAAGAATTCCTCCTGTGGCGGTATAATTATTGAATTAAGTTTACCCTATCGGGAGGATTCTGTCAAGGCATTTTCCGATTTTTTATTCCCCGACGACCGTTTTACGGATTTCGTCCAGCTGTACCCGCAGGTGCGGCTGATTCCGCAGACGGGACGGATCAAACCCGTGTTCGTTCAGCTTCTGTACCGACAGATACGCCAGACGGAGAAATTCGCGGATCGAAATGGCGAGCTGACGTTCCAGTTCCGCGCCTTCCAGTACGTTGGTCAGCATAAAATCGTTCGATCCGACCGCTCCCGGAAGGCTCCACGCCAGTTCCGATGCCTGACGTTTGTTCCCCTGTTCGTACAGTGTCAGACATAAAATTTCATTGGCACAGTGCCGCCAGCGGTCTTCGGTGCATCCGGCAAGAATTTTCCGGCACCATCGTTCCGCTTCGTCCAGCAGGGCGAATTTTTCCTCCCCTTCCTTCGATTTCGCGTGGTACCACAGATCGGACGCTAAAAGCTGCATGAAAAACCAGCAGTCCGGCAGTTCCGAAAGCGCGGCGCGGATGTATTCGATCCCCGCTTCGATGTTGTTTTCCACGATCAGCGTTCCGTCCGGACGGGGCGGACACTGGCGGATGCGGTCGTATTCGCGGCAGATTTCGCTGATCCGTGTTTCTTTTGCTGCTTCGTCCACGCCGAGCAGAGTGTCCACGCTGACCGCGTAAAATCCCGCGATACGCGGCAGATAAGTGATATCGGGCATTCCTTCGGCACGCTCCCATTTGGATACGGCCTGCACGGTGATCCCGAGAAAGGCGGCAAGTTCCTCCTGCGTGTTGCCCTGGTTCCGGCGGAGTTCCCGGAGTTTTTCGGCAAGTCTGATTTCCATAGCAAACCCTCCTTTGCTGAAAATAGAATACAGGATTTTTCGCAGAATTGCAAGAACCGCTTCGTTGATTCCATGCTGAAAAAATGAACGGAAAGTTGAAGGATTTTTGGCAACCTTTCCGGGAAAAGTTTTATGTGCAAATCTTGATTCCCGGAGTATTTTGCGGTATAATACAGAATGAATTTTCCCCAGCAAAGGAGTATCCCAATGGCAGTCAGAAAAGGTAATTTAATGAGTGTCCGTGACGACATCCGGGTGCTTGACGCAACCCTGCGTGACGGCGGTCTGTGCAACAATTTCCGTTTCAGCGATGATTTTGTACGCGCGCTCTATAAAAGCAACATCAAGAGCGGCGTTGATTATATGGAATTCGGCTACAAGGCCGACCCCGACCTGTTCAACGAAGAAGACTACGGCCCGTGGAAGTTCTGCCGTGAGGAAGACCTCCGCGCGATCGTCGGCGAAAACATCTCCGATATGAAGATCGCCGTCATGGCGGATGTCGGACGCTGCAACTTCCGCCGCGACTTTCTGCCGAAGTCCGAATCCGTGATTGATATGGTCCGCGTTGCGTGCTATATCCACCAGATTCCCGCCGCGCTCGAAATGATCGAATATTTCCACGAACTCGGCTACGAAACCACCTGCAACATCATGGCGGTCTCCCAGGCGGGCGGCTACCAGATCGAAGAAGCACTGGCGATGCTCGCGGACTCTTCGGTTGATGTGATTTATCTCGTGGACAGCTACGGCGCGTTCTACCCCGAAAATGCGTCCGATATGGCACTCATGTACATCAAGGCGGTCGAAGAATCGGGCAAAAAGATCGGCTTCCACGCGCACAACAACCAGAATCTGGCATTTGCCAACACCATCGACGTTCTGTCCCGCGGCGTCAGCTATCTTGATGCAACTGTGCAGGGCATGGGACGCGGTGCAGGCAACTGTGCGCTCGAACTTCTTCTCGGCTTCCTCAAGAATCCGAAGTACAACCTGTACAGCGTGCTGACGTTTATCGAAAAGTACATGATCCCGCTGAAGGAATCCGGCGTGGTCTGGGGCTTCGATCTCCAGTATATGTTCACCGGACAGCTCAACCGTCACCCGCGCGAAGCGATGGCATTCACCTCCCAGAAACGCGGCGATTACTGCGAATTCTACAAAGAACTGCTCGATCACGAATAAGAAAAACTGCCGGACAGAGGAAATCTGTCCGGCTTTTGCGTTGCGGGTCAGTCAAGGGTATAGGTAAAATCGAGGGCGATCTGTTCGTCTTCGGCGACATAACGGTCAACGTAAGCGAACTTGAACGTGCCGCAGTCGATCACGCCGTTGCCGCGCTTGATGCGGATATTCTTTGCGTTCGCGGGAATTGCCACATACAGAGCGGATTTTACATGGCCTCCGAAGTAGTTGAATGTACTGCCATGGTATACATGATCTTCCTTCGTGATTCCCCACCAAACATCTGGGGAGTCGGTGGAGAGAGCACAGTCATGAAGCCACATATCGGGGGAAACTTTCTTCATAGACACGGCTTTATGACGACAGTTTTTTTCTACCGTTTTGTATACGGGATAGTCGATTTCGTTTCCTTCGTTATCAAAGGTGCCGATCGTTGTTACGAGATCGTTATGACCACATTCAAACCAACACTGGTCATCCGGAATCCTACCGTTCCATTCTTCTAACTGACGGTTCCGCTCCGCATAATCGGGAACAGGTGTTCTTACACCGACATAGCTCAGATTCAGGTTGAAGAAGTCGATACCATAGTGGCTCATTTCCCCTTCTTCCGCAAACACCATCGTCGGAATCAGCTTTTCCAGTGCCGTCACGATGTCCGCGCAGACCTTGCATTCCTTCAGATGTTCCGCGACCGCCGCACGGGTTTCGTCCGGCAGCTTGCCCATCGCGTACATGAACAGATATTTATACATTTCCTTGCATTCCATAGTCGAAACTCCTTTTCGTTTTTTCGTTTTGCCCGTGTCTGCATCCAGACCGAGCTGTTTCCGGATCTCGTCAATGGCATAGTGTGCCTTGCTTTTGACCGTCCCTTTCGGAATCCCCATGACCGCCGCCGTTTCCTCGACCGACAAGCCGTTCAGGTACCGGAACGTGACGACCTGCCGCTGGGCTTCCGGCAGCTTTGCGACCGCTGCCAGAACTTCGCCGATCAGTTCCTGACGGAGAACATCTTCTTCGGGAGACATACCGTCGGAGAGGTAGGTATACAGCGGATCGTCGTCCTCCGCCGGATCGTCAAGCGACAGCCACGGCATCTGCGGCGAACGGGTTGCGGCATTGCAGATGAGGTTCCGTGCGATGCGCGAGAGCCAGTGACGGATGCGTCCATCCTCGACATAGCTGTCGTATACGCGGAACGCGCGCAGCCATACTTCCTGCACGATATCTTCCGCTGTTTCGCGGCATCCGACCCGATTCCGAACGAACCGGTACAGCCACGCGGTATTTTCCTCCACGACCGCGTCAAACGGTGCTTTCATGGGACTCTCCTTTCGGATTTCGTTTTTGTGTACACACTTACTATAACACAGATTCGCGGGAAAGGTTCAGACAATTGCGGGATTTTCGGGAAAATTCGAAAATTTATTGAAGTTCGATAAATTCAACAGCGTGTATTTATCCTTTTGCCCGAAAATCCCATCATTTTGTCCGGCGGACTTTACTATTTCCGGAAATCGTGCTATAATGAACCCGTTCAAATTTTATGTATGTCCGCCGGATTGTGCGGCGGACGAAAGGAATTCACATGAAACGCAATCTCATTTTTGCCCTTCTTGCGGCAATGCTCCTGCCGACCTTTGTGGCCTGCTCGGAAACCACTGCGGACGATGGCGCAGCAGCCGGAACTGCCGGAACCACTGCGGCGGACGGTACCGTGGAAACCGTGGCGGAAGAAGCGGAACCCGACAAATACGCCCTCGCCAAGGAAAAGTTTGAGGCTCTCGCTGCTGCCGATTTCGGCGGTGCGGACTTCGGTATTGCTTCTCAGGCGGCGACCGGGAACTCTGAAAAGGAAATCTGGGTCGAAGAACTCACCGGCGACGCGATCAACGACGCCGTATACAACCGCAACCTCGCGGTCAACGAACGCTTCAACTGCAACATCACCCTGACTCCCGGCGACGTGAATGGCATTATCCGTCAGTCCGTACAGGCGGGCGACGCTACCTACAAGCTGGCGTTCCCGAACATGGCAACCGCCGCGTCGATGTCTCAGGTCGGTCTGCTGATGGACTACAACAAGCTCGAAAATCTGAACCTTACCGAAACATGGTGGGACCAGGGGACTCTGGCGATGAAGATCGCGGACAAGGTCTTCTTCATGAACGGCGATATCAACTATCTTGACAACGACGTTACCTACATCCAGCTCTTCAACAAGCAGCTCATCACCGACGTCGGACTGGACGTACCGTATGAACTTGTCCGCGAAGGCAAGTGGACGATCGACCAGTTCCGCGAAATGTGCATGAACGTGACGACCGACCTCGACGGCGACGGTTCCTATACCGACAGCGACCGTTACGGTTACGTTACTACCAGCGAAGGCCCCTGCACATTCTTCTACGGCTCCGGTCTGACGCTCATCAGCTACGATGACGCAGGCGTTCCGGTACTGAACGTAGACATGGAAAAGACTGTTGCGGCTCTCGAAAAGGTCGTAAAGATCGTTTCTGAGGACAACATCACCCGCATTCCGTCGGACGTTGCAGTCGGTAAGAATATGTTTATGGAAGACCGCGTTCTCTTCTACGGCGAAGTTCTCAGCTACGTTATCAACATCCGCGAAATGGAAACCGCGTTCGGCGTGCTTCCGATTCCGAAGTATGACGAAATGCAGGAAGAATACTACACCTACTGCAACGCAATTGCCTCCACCGCGACTGTTCCGAAGACCGGTGCATCCGAAGAGCTCGGCATGATTACCTCTGTCCTCGAAGGCATGGCGATCCAGTCCTACATTCAGGTAACGCCTGCGTACTACGACATCGCGCTGTCCCGTAAGTACACCCGCGACGACGAATCCGCGGAAATGCTCGACATCGCCCTTGCAAACCGTGTATACGATATCGGCCGTATCTATTCTCTCGGCGGTATCGGCAGCATTTTCCAGACCCTCGCATCTTCCGGTTCCACGGACTTTGCATCTTCGTTCGCAAAATCCGAAAAAGCCGCAAAGAAAATGCTCGACCGCATCGTCAAGGACTATACGGAACTTGAATAAAACAGAAAAAGCTGTACACAAGTACAGCTTTTTTTATGTCATAATACAGCGGCTTCTTTTTCGTCTTCGGCGGGCTTCCTGAAGTCTTCCGTCAGGCGGATATCGACTTCCGAGACGCGGTGCGAATCCGTGGACGTGACGGTGATTGCCATGCCCTCGTAGACAAAGTGGTCTCCGGTGTTCGGGATTTTTTCCAGACGCTCCGTGACCCATCCGCTGAAGGAGACACAGTCCGATTCGATCTCGATTTCAAAGAATTCGCAGAATTCGTCGAGGTCGATGGAGGCGTTGACGCGGTAGAAATCGTCCGAAATCTTCTTGAAGTTTTCGTTTTCCTCCGTCTTTTCGTCCCACAGCTCCCCGACCAGTTCGTCGAGGATATCTTCCATCGTGATGACCCCGTAGGTTCCGCCGTATTCGTCCAGAACCACCGCGAGATGCGCTTTCTTTTT
>SVQN01000082.1 GCA_015065295.1 Oscillospiraceae bacterium | reverse complement strand
TCATGTTCGGAACGGCGATATCACCGGGCGTTATGATCTTGCCGTTCCGAACATGATCGACTATACCGGTGAAACGGATATGGTTCCATCCGCCGGTGTGAGCGGGGAAGATGTCCGTCGGAACAATGACGCGACATTCAGCGGAAACCGGAAAGTGACACTGCGTATAACGAATCTGGCGGAACCGTGGCTGAACATAAGTCTGGATAGTACGCTTCCTGCCGACTATAAGAAACACTTTTCCGAATATATTCGGGATATCGAGCTTCACCACGATGTTTTTCTGAATGATTATTATACAATCGAACGTTTCGCGGAGGTATATCCGGACGCTCCGGTACAGGACAAAAGCTATCCGAATCTGAAACAATACAAGCGGGTGGTTATGACGAATAATCTAACTATACAGGCGATGCATCCTCTGAAAAAAGGAGTTCCCGTTGCGAGTGTTGTGCTGGAGATTACCCAGTATTCCAGTTGGTTCGGGGCAAATCTGAACGATGCGGAATTGAAGTTTGTCATGAGTAAATGCGCTCCGAGCTGCTGTTCAGGGAAGGTAACCGTTGTTTCCTACGAACAGTCCGACACCTTTGCCATGGGATGATCGTGCATCGTTGAAAATATATCCGTAAATATTATCAAAAAATTCGGCATTTCTCTTGACTTGTTCCGATAATATTGCTATAATAATCCCGACAAGGCTCGTTCCACCTCACCGTTTTTCAACGTGAAACGGAACCGACACGATTCCGCAGATGACCGACCGTCCGGCGGCGGAATGCGAAAATACTGCAATGACGGAGAAAAGGAGAATATTATGGCAAAAACAGTAAAGGTCGCTTTCATCGGCTGCGGCGGCAGAAACGGTGCTCATGTCCAGAAGTGCATGGAGATAAATGATATTGGCAAGACCAAGTACAATCTCGATTTCACAGTCGAATATGTAGGTTTCTGTGATCCTGATGAAGAACGTGCGCTTGGTTATGCTAAGAGAATCGGTGTGGATCCCGAAGGCAAGATCTTCAAGGATTACAAGTCGCTTCTCGCCAATACCACTCCCGACGCAATTTTCATGGCAGTTCCGCCGCATATGCACGGCGAAATCGAACCCGCGATCATTGACCGCGGCATCCCGTTCCTGGTCGAAAAGCCCGTTGCTCTCGATCTCAAGACCGCAGAAGACCTTCTCGCAAAGATCAAGGCGAAGAACCTTATCACTGCTGCCGGTTTCCAGGACAGATATCAGAACCTCACCCAGATCATGAAGGATTACATCAAGGACAAGCAGGTCGGTCTCGTATCCGGCGCATGGTTCGGCGGTATCCCCGGTGTGTGGTGGTGGAGAAGAATGGAAACCTCCGGCGGTCAGGTTGTTGAACAGAACATTCACATTTTCGACCAGGCTCGTTACCTCTTCGGCGAACCCCTGTATGTAAACTGTGCAGGCGCACGCGGTATCGTTGACGGCAACGACGAAAAGTACAACGTTCCGGGTTACAACGTACACGACTACTCCTCCGCTGTTATCAAGTTCAAGAGCGGCGTTGTAGCGAACATCTACACCGGCTGCTACGTTCGTGCAGGCGGCGGTATGCAGTCCGGTATGAATATCTACTGTGCAGACGCTACTCTCGAATACGCTCTCCGCAGCTGGCTGAAGATCAAGGACGTCAACGGTGAACAGTACTATGAACGCGGCGACGAACAGACCGGTATTCAGGACAGAACCTTCCTCAGCGCAGTTCTTACCGGCGACCGTTCCGGCATTCTCGCAGACTACGAAGAAGCTGTCAAGTCCCTCAAGCTCACCCTCGCGTGCAACGAATCCATCGAAACCGGCAAGACCATTTTCTTTTAATTAAATAGGAATGTTTCGTGGGGGAACCTTTTTAAGGAAAAGGTTTCCCCAAGTTGCTTTAGCAACTTGGCACCCCATTTCCAAAACCTTTTTAACTGGAAAAGACAATATGAAAATATTGATTGGGACGACGAATCCGTCCAAAGTGAAGCGGTTTGAGAAGATGCTGGCCGGGTATGATGCGGAGTTTCTGACGTTGAGAGATCTTGATATTCATGACGAACCGCAGGAATCCGGGAATACGCCGGAGGAAAATGCCCGGATCAAGGCGGCGTTTTACGGGCAGTATTTCGACCGCGTGATCTGCAACGATTCCGGATTGTATTTTGACGGACTCGACCTGCACGACCCCCGTCAGCCGGGACTGAACATCCGCTCGCCGCAGGGAATCCGTCTGAATGACGATGAAATGATCGCGTATTACAGCAATCTCGTGCATTCGCTTGGCGGGGAAGTGCTGTCGTATTATCTGGACGGCATCGCGGTATACAATCGCGGAACGATCACGTCGTTCATGGAAACAGGAGAAGCGATCCGCCCCGGAATGTTCTATATGATCGACCAACCGTCCGACCTGCGTCACGAAGGCTGGCCGCTGGACTCCATTTCCGTGAACCGGAACACGAAAACCCTGTTCGTGGATGGCGGCGACAACAAATACGATACCACCGAAGACGAAATCATCCTCGGCGAATACCGGAAACGCCTGACCGCGTTTCTCGCAGAATCCCTCGGCTTATAATCGAATACCAAAAGACCGTGCAAATTTACATCCATAAATCTGCACGGTCTTTGTCTGTCCTATCCGTTTGAAAAGGTTTTTGGAAAGGGTTCGGGAAAACCTTTTTCCTCAAAAAAGGTTTTCCCGAGAACCTCGATTTTATCTGAAATACTTAGCAGCGGATTCGAACAGCTTCATGTCGTAGATGCCGGGAACGTTCTTGTAGAGACCGTCGTTCCAGCGTTCGGTGTGACCCATCTTACCGAGAACGCGGCCGTCCGGGGAGGTGATGCCTTCGATGGCCATCACGGAACCGTTCGGGTTGTAGTCGATGTTCATGGTCGCGTTGCCGAATTCGTCTGCGTACTGGGTTGCAACCTGACCGTTCTTGATGAGCGTTTCGAGCGTTGCGTCATTTGCAATGAAGCGGCCTTCACCGTGGGAGATCGCTACCTTGTACACTTCGCCGACCTTGGTTTCCGCAAGCCACGGGGACTTGTTGGAAGCCACACGGAGGGAAACCAGTCTGGACTGGTGACGGCCGATCTTGTTGAAGGTCAGGGTCGGGCAGGTTTCATCGGTGTCCACGATTTCGCCGAACGGTACAAGACCGAGCTTGACGATTGCCTGGAAACCGTTGCAGATACCGCACATCAAGCCTTCGCGTACCTTGAGCATTTCGTTGGTCGCTTCACGGACAGCACCGTTGCGGAAGAATGCGGTGATGAACTTGCCGCTTCCGTCCGGTTCGTCGCCGCCGGAGAAGCCGCCCGGGATGAAGATGGTCTGCGCGGACTTCACAGCGTTTGCGAAGTATGCCGCAGAATCTGCAACATCCTTGGAGGTAAGGTTGCGGACAACCACGATTTCGGGATCGAAACCGGCGCGTGCGAGTGCCTTTGCGGTGTCATATTCGCAGTTCGTACCCGGGAATGCGGGAATCAGAACCTTCGGACGTGCAAACTTTTCGGAGGAGTACGCGCGGGTGGTGTAAGGTGTGCTGATGTTTTCGACCTTTTCGCTGTTGTCCTGAGACTTCGCGTTGACCGGATATACGCCTTCGAGTACGTTGTTGTAGGTGTTTTCGAGGCAGCAGAGGCAAACCTTTTCCGCACCGTAAACAAGAGCATATTCTTCCGTAGTCGTACCGATCGTCTGACCGACGGATACACAGTCGCAATTGCATTCGAGAACGAACGCACCGTACGCATAGCCGAACAGGTCATCCATGGAGATATCGGTGAGAGCGCAGCCGATCTTGTTGCCGAGAGCCATCTTCATGACCGCTTCCGCAACACCGCCGTAAGTGGGCGTGTAAGCCGCAGCAACCTTGCCTTCTTCCACAAGACCGCGGACGATCGCATAGTTGTTGAGAAGGGATTCGGTGGTGGGCAGACCGTTTGCGTCGTATTCGGGCTTCAGGAGAACGATCTTGTGACCGGCCGCCTTGAATTCGGGAGAAATAATATACTTGATTTCATCGGTCGTAACCGCAAAGGAAACGAGCGTCGGCGGAACGTCGAGCTTTTCGAAGGAACCGCTCATGGAGTCCTTACCGCCGATGGAGCCGATACCGAGATTGAGCTGTGCCTTGAACGCGCCGAGAAGGGCAGCAAGCGGCTTGCCCCAGCGTTCGCCTGCACGCATCGGCTTTTCGAAGTATTCCTGGAAGGTCAGGTAAACGTCTTCAAACTTTGCACCGGCTGCGATGAGCTTGGAAACGGATTCCACAACTGCAAGGTATGCGGAGTGGTAGGGGCTCTTTTCCGCAATGAAGGGGTTGTAGCCCCATGCCATCAGGGAAACGGTGGTGGTGTCGTGCTTTTCGATGGAGATCTTGTGCGCCATGACCTGCGAAGGTGTGGTCTGGTACTTGCCGCCGAACGGCATCAGAACGGTACCCGCACCGATGGTGGAGTCAAAGCGTTCGGACAGACCGCGCTTGGAGCATACGTTGAGGTCGCCTGCGAGAGCCGTCATACCGGAAGCGAAATCGGCGGGGATTTCCTTGTCGTATGCTTCGGGCTTTGCGGGAGCGATGTCGATGTGCTTTTCCGCACCGTTGGAGTTCAGGAATTCACGGGACAGGTCAACGATGGTCTTGCCGCGCCAGGTCATAACGAGTCTCGGAGATTCGGTAACGTGAGCAACGATGGTGGATTCGAGGTTTTCCGCACCTGCGAGTTCGCAGAAACGGGCAGCGTCTTCGGGAGCTACGACAACTGCCATACGTTCCTGGGATTCGCTGATTGCCAGTTCGGTACCGTCGAGACCGTCGTACTTCTTCGGAACGGTGTCAAGGTCGATGTACAGACCGTCAGCAAGTTCGCCGATGGCAACGGAGACGCCGCCGGCACCGAAGTCGTTGCATCGCTTGATGAGCTGGGATGCTTCGGGATTGCGGAACAGTCTCTGCAGCTTGCGTTCTTCGGGAGCGTTCCCCTTCTGAACTTCCGCGCCGCAGGATTCGAGAGAGTGGAGGTTGTGGGACTTGGAGGAACCGGTAGCACCGCCGCAGCCGTCACGGCCGGTACGGCCGCCGAGAAGGATGACGATGTCGCCCGGGAGAGGGCATTCACGGCGAACGTTCTTTTCGGGAGCCGCTGCGATAACCGCACCGATTTCCATACGCTTTGCCGCGTAGCCGGGATGGTAAAGTTCATCAACCTGACCGGTAGCGAGACCGATCTGGTTACCGTAGGAGCTGTAACCTGCCGCTGCGGTGGTAACGAGCTTCTTCTGCGGGAGCTTGCCCGGAAGGGTTTCCGCGATGGGCTTGGTCGGGTCAGCCGCACCGGTCACACGCATTGCCGCGTAAACGTAGGAACGACCGGACAGCGGGTCACGGATTGCGCCGCCGATACAGGTTGCCGCACCGCCGAACGGTTCGATTTCGGTCGGATGGTTGTGGGTTTCGTTCTTGAAGAGAAGGAGCCACTTTTCGGTTTCGCCGTCCACGTCTACGTCAATCTTGACGGTGCAGGCGTTGATTTCTTCGGATTCGTCGAGCTTCGGGAGCTTTCCGGTCGCCTTGAGTTCACGGACAGCAAGGGTAGCGATATCCATGAGGGTCATCGGCTTGTGTTCGCGGCCGAGCTTGGTGCGGATTGCCTTGTATTCTTCAAACGCAGCTTCGAGAAGCGGGTCTTCAAACTTCACACTGTCGATGGTGGTGAGGAAGGTGGTATGACGGCAGTGGTCAGACCAGTAAGTGTCGATCATCTTGATTTCGGTGATCGTCGGGCAGCGTCCTTCGGACTTGAAGTAACCGATGGTGAAACGAAGGTCATCTTCGTCCATAGCGAGACCGTACTTGGCAATGAAACCGGCGAGGTCTGCATCGGTCATGTCGTTGAAGCCGTCGAGAACAGCAACATCTGCGGGAGTATCGTAAACAACCGTGAGGGTTTCCTTGGTTTCAAGGGTTGCTTCACGCGCTTCCACCGGGTTGATAACATACTTCTTGATTGCCGCGAGTTCTTCGTCGGTCAGACTGCCGGAGAGAATATACACTCTCGCGGTCTGAACAACCGGACGCATTCCCTGGGAAATAATCTGGATGCACTGGGAAGCGGAGTCCGCTCTCTGGTCGTACTGACCGGGCAGGTATTCCACCGCGAAGACGATGTCGCCTTCATTTGCGGTAAGTTCACGATAGGTAACGTCAACCTGCGGTTCGGAGAATACGGTGGTGGTCGCATATTCAAACAGTTCCGGTTCGATATTTTCCACGTCATAACGGTTCTGAACGCGTACGCCGGTCAGAGACTTGATGCCGAGGAAGGAAACGATATCGGACTTCAGCGCGTCCGCTTCAACAGTGAGACCTTCGCGCTTTTCTACATAAATTCTATATACCATAAGTCAAAATACCTCTACTTATTTACACTGAAGAGCGCGCTGACCGATGTCATGACGCATATAAGCACCTTCAAATTTCACATCCGCCGCAGCTTCGTACGCATACTTTACCGCCGTTTCAAGCGTATCCGCAACGGCAGTCACGCCGAGAACGCGTCCGCCGCCGGTAACAAGAACACCATCCTTGACCTTTGCGCCGGCAATGTAGATTTCCGCATTGTGCTTCGGCTGTTCGGGAAGGGTCATCGGGAAACCGGTCGCGTACTTCTTCGGATAACCGTTGGAAGCGAGAATGACGCAGCAGGCATGAGCATCCTTGAACTTTACGTCGACCTTTTCCAGTTCACCTGCCGCAACCGCCTGCATGATTTCAAACAGATCGGTTTCGAGAAGGGGAAGAACCACCTGAGTTTCGGGGTCGCCGAAACGGCAGTTGTATTCGATAACCTTCGGACCGTTCTTGGTAATCATCAGACCGAAGTAGAGACAGCCCTTGAAGGTTCTGCCTTCCGCATTCATGGCGTTGATGGTGGGGAGGAAAATCGTTTCCATACATTCCGCCGCAACGTCTGCGGTATAATACGGGTTCGGAGCAACGGTACCCATACCGCCGGTGTTCAGACCGGTGTCATTGTCGCCGATTCTCTTGTGGTCCATGGAGGATACCATCGGAACAACGACCTTGCCGTCGGTGAAGGAGAGAACGGAAACTTCCGGACCTTCGAGGAATTCCTCGATAACCACGCGGTTGCCGCTCGCACCGAATACCTTGTCTTCCATGATTTCGCGGAGACCGTCTTCGGCTTCTTCACGGGTCATGCAGATCAGAACGCCCTTGCCGAGTGCGAGACCGTCCGCCTTGATAACGATCGGGAGATCGCAGGTCTTGATATATTCACGGGCATCATCGGCGGATTCGAATACTTCGTATGCCGCGGTCGGAATGCCGTACTTTTTCATGAGATTCTTGGAGAATACCTTGCTTCCTTCGATCTGGGCAGCCGCCGCACTCGGACCGAAGCAGGGGATTCCGATTTCTTCGAGAGCGTCCACACAGCCGAGAACGAGCGGATCGTCCGGCGCGACAACGGCAAAGCCGATGTCGTGCGTTTTTGCAAATTCAACGATCGCGGGGATATCCTTCGCGCCGACGTCCACGCATTCCGCTTCGGTCATGCCGCCGTTTCCGGGGAGAGCATAGATGGTATCAACGGCTTCGGACTGCGCGAGCTTCTTGATGATCGCGTGTTCCCGTCCGCCGGAACCGATTACGATAATATTCATGTCGGATATCTCTCCTGAAAATTAATGATGGAACAGACGCATACCGGTGAACGCCATAACCATGTCGTTCTTGTCGCATTCCGCGATTACGAGGTCGTCACGGATGGAGCCGCCGGGTTCCGCAACATACTTTACGCCGGAAGCGAACGCACGCTTGATATTGTCCGCGAACGGGAAGAATGCGTCGGAAGCGAGAGCGAGGTTGTCGAAGCTGTTCAGCCATTCGCGCTTTTCTTCTGCGGTGAGCGGAGCGGGCTGCTCGGTGAAGTAACCCTGCCAGATACCGTCCGCGCAGACGTCTTCTTCGTTGCCGTTGATGTAGCCGTCGATCACGTTGTCACGTTCGGGACGCTTCATTTCGGGGAGGAAGGGAAGCGCAAGGGTCTTCGGATGCTGACGGAGGAGCCATGTGTCGGCCTTGGTACCTGCCAGTCTGGTGCAGTGAACGCGGGACTGCTGACCTGCGCCGACGCCGATTGCCTGACCGTCGATGGCATAGCATACGGAGTTGGACTGGGTGTACTTCAGGGTGATGAGAGCAACGACGAGGTCGCGCTTTGCGGTTTCGGGAAGTTCCTTGTTGACGGTAACGATGTTTTCGAGAAGGTGATTGCCGATCTTGAATTCGTTGCGGCCCTGTTCAAAGGTGATGCCGAAAACGTCCTTGGTTTCGATCGGAGCGGGCTTGTATTCGGGATCGATTTCCACGATGTTGTACGCACCCTTCTTCTTGCCCTTGAGGATTTCGAGAGCTTCGGGTTCGTAACCGGGAGCGATGATACCGTCGGAAACTTCGCGTGCGAGGAGCTTTGCGGTGGTCACGTCGCAGACGTCGGACAGAGCAACCCAGTCACCGAAGGAGCAGAGACGGTCGGTACCGCGCGCACGGACGTATGCACAAGCGAGAGGGGATTCGTCGAGACCTTCGATATCCTCGACGAAGCAGGCCTTCTTGAGGGATTCGCTGAGGGGAAGACCAACGGCTGCGGAAGTGGGAGAAACGTGCTTGAAGGAAGTCGCTGCGGGCAGACCGAGAGCTTCCTTGAGTTCCTTGACGAGCTGGTAGGAGTTGAATGCGTCGAGGAAGTTGATGTAGCCGGGACGACCGTTGAGAACGGTGATCGGGAGTTCGCTGCCGTCCTTCATGAAGATTCTGGAAGGCTTCTGATTGGGGTTACAACCGTATTTCAGTTCAAATTCTTTCATTTTATATGTACCTCACACATTCTTGTTGATAATTCTGGTATCGGTTTCGCCGGTAGCGATGTCGATGTATCTTACAAACAGGGAGACCTTGTTGTCTGCATTGAGATTCGTCCAGATCAGGTCGGTCAGCGTGTCGATATCCGCGTCGGGAAGTTCGAGCGTCTTCGGTTCGCCTTCAAAGGACGGAAGCGGATTGCCGTCGCCGTTGTAGGTGTGAATGAACTTTGCACGGCCGGCGATCGGGTTGGAGTACGCGTAAGTGAAGCGTTCGCAGGAAGAATCGTCGCCTTCCGCGCTCTTGAGGATGGACATAGCGAAATTCATTTCGCCGTTTTCGCGGTGGATGATGCCGGAAATACGGGGAGTGAAGTTCGGCTTGTCGTCTTCGAATTCGCGGGTACGGAGAGCCTGTTCAAACGTCATCTGCTTGTCCATCAGATTGTAGATGGTGTCGGTCTGGTCGCCGTTGGTAACGATGGTCTTGTTGCCGAGAACACGGACGGGATAATAGATGATGAGATGCGGGTCGGTCATCTTGGATTCGTCGAACGCCTTGGTACGCATTGCGTCTCCTTCGGGAACGAATACGCGGTTGCGGCTGTTTTCACTGCGGCCCATGATGAAATACGCGGTGACAGCTTTCTTGCCGTCTGCGCTCTTACCGATGATGATCCCTCTGCCGTGGTAAGCGAGAGAATTCAGTTCTTCCGGAATTGCAGTAATTTTCATAACTCTTAGTCTCCTATATACACTTTATTGTTCTCAACCGTGATTTTTCCGTCGCAGAACAGACGGACAGCTTCGGGAAGAATCTTCCATTCCGCTTCTTCCATGATCCGCTTCTGGAGTGTTTCCGGGGTGTCGCCCTGCTTGACTTCGACCGCTTTCTGGAGAACGATCGGACCCGCGTCGCATTCGGGGATAACGATATGTACGGTCGCACCCGAAACCTTCACTCCCTTTTCCAGAGCGGCTTCGTGAACGTGAAGTCCGTAGAATCCCTTTCCGCAGAACGAGGGAATGAGGGCGGGATGAACGTTCAGAATCCGGTTCGGGAAGGCTTCGTATACCTGTTCGTCGAAAATCGTCAGGAATCCTGCCAGAACCACAAGGTCAATGTCCGCCGCCGTCATGGTGTCGGCAAGCGCACGGGAATACGCCGTGATGGATTCGTATTCCTTTCGCGGAAGAACAACGGAGGGAATTCCGTTGTCCGCCGCACGTTCCAGCGCATACACACCGGGCTTGGACGCGATCACAAGCGAAATCACACCGTTTCCGAGATCGCCGCGCTTCTGTGCATCGATCAGTGCCTGAAGATTGGTTCCGCCGCCGGAGACGAGAACGGCAATTTTTGTCTTTTCCATGATACAGTCCCTTACGCGAAGATAACGCCTTCGTCGGATGCAACGGTTTCGCCGATGATGTAAGCGTCTTCGCCGTTCGCACGGAGAATTTCGACTGCGCGGTCAGCGTCGTTCTTATTGACGGTGATGCTCATGCCAACGCCCATGTTGTAGGTGTTGAACATATCGCGTTCGCAGACGCCGCCTTCCTTGGCGATGAGGTCGAAGATCGGCAGAACGCGTACTGCGGACTTTTCGATCTTGGCGGACATACCCTTCGGGAGGCTGCGCGGAATATTTTCGTAGAAGCCGCCGCCGGTGATGTGGGAGATACCCTTGATCTTGACTTCGTCCATCAGAGCGAGAACGGGCTTTACATAAATCTTGGTGGGAGTGAGAAGAACTTCGCCGAGGCTCTTGCCGCCGAGTTCGGCAACCGGAACCTTGATGTCGCGGTTTTCAATGTCGAATACCTTGCGGACGAGAGAGAAGCCGTTGGAGTGAACGCCGCTGGAGGGAAGAGCAATGATTACATCGCCTGCGGTGATGGTTTCCTTGTCGATGATGTTGTCACGGTCTACGATACCGCATGCATAACCGGCAAGGTCATATTCGTCTACCGGATAGAAGCCGGGCATTTCCGCAGTTTCACCGCCGACG
>SVQN01000081.1 GCA_015065295.1 Oscillospiraceae bacterium | reverse complement strand
GCAGAACAACGTTACGGATGCTCTTGGTGTTGATTGCTGCCATTTGGGGAACTCCTTTATGTTATGTATAAAAAAATCATGTTTTCTCGGGGAGAACCTTTTTAAGGAAAAGGTTCTCCCCGAACCCCACTCCAAAACCTTTTCAATCAAAAATATATGAAACAATGTTTTATACAAAGGTTTTCTGGGATTCGGGAAATGTTTAGTCATTCTAAACAAAGTCCTACCTCATTATTATACATCAACTTTTTGGAGAATGCAATAGAGGTTGGCATTTTTTTTGTTGTTCCGGATGTAGTATATTCGGGGTGTTTTTTGTGCAGAATGACAAAATTACGCGTCTTTTACGAGAACATCTGTGATTTCACACACATACATCTTGTGGAAATCCCCATTGGGGTAGGCAGACATGGGGGCGGGATCGGTCATGGATTCGGGCTTGATCCATTCGGCATAGAGCTTTTTCGCCTTGATGACGAGACGTGCTTCGTCAAACCATACGGCGCGTCCGCTTTCGGTGTGATCGGCGGCGGGAGTCAGACCGCATTCCTTTGCCTTATCCGCATCGCGGCCGCTGAATTTGCCGCAGTAGGACAGAGCGGGGCGGTAGGATTCGTCAAAGAAGGACAGCGTGAGGCGGTCGTTTGCTTCGGCGAAGGGGAAGGTGTGCCGCTGCGGACGGATGAATACGAACACAACCGGACGGTTCCAGAGAACGCCGATGCCGCCCCAGCTTGCGGTCATGGTGTTGTAGTCGGTTCCGCCGACCATCCCTTCGGTATCGTTCGCGGAGGTAATCAGCATCCAGTCGTCACCGATCAGCTTCACGGCATTGTCCGCAATCGCAGACGGTTCGATATGCTTAAAGTTAGCCATAGAAATACTCCTGATTTAATAGATGTGTTCGATAACCGGATGGTATACTGTAGGGACACGGCGTGCCGTGTCCGTCAAACAATTTGAACAGACTATATTCTGTAAAATAAATATCCGATTCGGATGAATTCCCAACGAAATATTTGTTACTCCAAATTCATAGACGGACACGGCACGCCGTGTCCCTACGAATGACGTGAGGTTATCGAACAGGTCTAATATATTGATGATTTATAGATTGAAAGTTTTTGAAAAGGGGTTCGGCTGAGATTTGCTTCGCAAACTCGAAGACTTTTTTCAAAAAGTTTTTCCCCGAGAACTTCCTCAGAAATTCCCGCCGTTCCAGCCCCAGTGGGAGACTTCTTCGTATTTGACGTAGACGCGGTCGGCGGGGATGTTCAGCTCGCTTTCGATCAGGCGGCAGACGCCGTCCGTCAGTTTGTCGAAACCGGCGGGATTGCCCTTGCCGAAGAGGGCGATCTGTACCATCGCGCACGGATCGTCCTTGCCGCCGAAGTACATACGGCTGTTTTCGGTGAAGTCGAGCATCAGCCAGTTTTCCGTTTTCGACGGGAACGCGGCGGTCAGAACGGCGGCGATCTTCGATTTTACGGAAACTTCGGCTTCCTTCGGGATGGCGGTGTTGGTCTTGATTTCAATGTACGGCATGAGATTTCTCCTTTGATCGTATGCAGTTTTTGGATTTGTATGTATCATAGCACAGATTTTTTAACCTGTCAAGGGAGAGACTTGTCGGATTTGTAACATTGACATGGACGGTTTCCTGTGGTATAATTCCAAATTGAAATTGATTATCATTTTTAATTCGGGTGAATCCTTCATGGCAGAAAAAACGACCTACAAGACCAGACAGCGCGACGAGATTCTGCGCTTTTTTACCGAGCACCGGGACCGGTGTTTCTCCGCGCGTGACCTGATCGGTCAGGTGGATGCGGGCGAAGCCACCGTTTTCCGTGCGCTGACCACCCTCACGAACGAGGGAAAACTGAAAAAATTCACCGGCGGCAGCGGCGAAAGCGCGCAGTATCAGTATAACGCTGCCGGATGCGACCTGCATATCCACCTCAAATGCCGCCGCTGTGGAAAGCTCATCCACATGGACTGCCCGTTTATGGAAAATATCCTCGCGCATTTCCGCAGCGAACACGCGTTTACCGTGGACTGCGGTCAGACTGTCATTTACGGCTTCTGCGGGGACTGTACGGGAGAGAATCAGGAGGTACACGATCATGAATAAATCCAGACGAATCCTTGCAGGACTGCTTGCCGCCGTTTTCTGCGGAAGTTTTACCGCCTGCGGGACGAATTCTGTTGCCAGTGACGGAAAACTGACCGTCGTTGCCACCAATTTTGCCCTGTATGACTTTGCGCGCGCGGTCTGCGGCGATACCTGCGACGTGCGGATGCTCCTGTCTCCCGGCTCGGAGTCCCACGATTTTGAAGCTACCCTCGCCGATATCGCCCTGCTTGCCGAAACGGACGTATTCGTGTACGTCGGCGGCGAGAGTGAAGAATGGGTGCCGGATGTCCTTGAAGCCGCCGGTGCGGCGGATGTGACGCAGGTGTGCGCGATCGAACTTGTGGAAACGTACATCAATGCCGGGACGGAAAGCGATTCCGGAGACGAACATTCCGAAGACGACGGACATCATCACGAAATTGATGAACACGTCTGGACAAGCATTCCGAATGCAAGGGTGATCCTGAGGGAAATCCTCGATACCGCTGCCATGCTGGACGAAGAAAACAACGATACCTATCGTGCGAATTACGACGCTTATCTCGAAGAACTCATGCAGATCGACGCGGAAATCCGCGAAATTGTCGCTGCCGCCGCACGAGATACCGTGATTTTCGCCGATCGGTTCCCGTTCCGCTACTTCACTGAGGAATACGGCCTTTCCTACTGTGCCGCGTTCGACGGCTGTTCCTCTGCGGTCGAGCCGTCGCTGTCAGTTGTGAATACTCTCATCGAACGGGTGAACGAAACCGGCAGCAGCACCGTCTTTTCCATCGAATTCTCCGACCGCAAGACCGCCGAAGCCGTTGCCGCCGAGACCGGCTGTGACATTCTCGAATTCCACTCCGCGCATAACGTCAGCCGTGCGGACTTTGAATCCGGCATCACTTACGCGGATATCATGCGGATCAATGCACAAAACCTGAAACTTGCACTGAACTGAAAACGAAAGAAGACCTTTATGAACGATATTCTCATCACCGCCGACCGTGTGACCCTCGCTTTTGACGGACACACCGCGGCGGAAAACGTCAATTTCACCCTCGGACGCGGGGATTATCTCTGCGTGATCGGGGAAAACGGCTCCGGGAAAAGTACGCTTCTCCGCGCCGTGACCGGGGAAGTGAAACCGGCGGGCGGCAAACTCACCTTTGCGCCCGAACTCCGGAAACAGGGGATCGGCTACCTGCCCCAGCAGTCGAAGATCCAGCGGGACTTTCCCGCGTCGGTACGCGAAGTCGTCGTATCCGGCTGTATCCGCCGCGACAGCTTCGGCCTGTTCTGGAACCGTGAATCGAAGGAACGCGCCGCCGATTATATGAAATTATTGAAAGTAGATGCGTTCGCGGACAAATCGTTCGGGGAACTGTCCGGCGGCCAGCGTCAGCGCGTTCTGCTTGCACGGGCGATGTGCGCGTCCGATACGCTGATTCTGCTTGACGAACCCGTCAACGGTCTCGATCCCGAAGCCGCGCATGAAATGTATCATGCCGTCCGGATGCTGAACCGGGAACGCGGCTGTGCGGTCATGATGGTTTCGCATGACGTGTCGTGCGCTCTCCGCGAGGCCGATCATGTCCTGTCCATGTGCCGCGGCCATTCGTTCTACGGAACCGTGGATCAGTATGCCGCGCACGAACGTTCGGACGAGGAAATCGACGAACACCGCCATCACCATGAACATCATCATACCAAGGAGTGACCGCCATGTCTCTTGCTGAACTGTTTGCTTCCGAATTCCTGATGCGCGTGGTTATCCGCGCGCTGATCGTCGGCGTGCTGGTGTCGCTCTGCTCGTCCGTCCTCGGCGTGAGCCTTGTCCTCAAACGCTATTCCATGATCGGCGACGGGCTGTCCCATGTGGGCTTCTTCGGACTTGCCCTTGCATCCTGCGCCGGGGCTGCGTCCGCCTATTCCATGGAAATTTCCATCCCGATCGTTATTCTCGCCGCCGTACTGATTCTCCGCCTTTCCAGAAACGAAGGACGCATGAACGGCGATGCCGCCTGCGCGGTCGTTTCCACCGGAGCGGTCGCGGTCGGTACGCTGATGTACAACTTCACCGGCGGCCGGAGCGGCGATATCTGCAACTCCCTCTTCGGTTCCGCGTCCGTCATCACGATTTCGGATAAGGATATGGTGCTGTCCATCGTTCTGTCCGCGGTTGTCCTCGGCTGGTTCCTCCTCTGCCGCAAAACGATCTTTTCCGTCACCTTCGATGAAACCTTCGCCGGAGCCGCCGGAGTCAATACGAACGTGTTCGGCGTTGTTTTGGCGGTTCTGACCGGCGTGACCATCGTGGTCGGCATGAAAATGATGGGGTCGATCATGATTTCCGCTTTGATTATTTTCCCGGCACTCACGTCTATGCGCCTGACCAAACGGTTCGGAACGACGCTGGTACTGTCCGCGGCGATTTCGGTGGTCTGCTTCCTCGCGGGCTTCTTTGCGGCGTGTGTGTTCTCGCTCCAGACCGGTGCGGCGGTCGTTGCGGCGGAACTGGTATGTTTCGCCATCGTCTGCACCGTCACGGAGGTTATCTCCAAGGTACGCATCCGGCGCAGAGGAAATCAATAAAAGTCTGTACATAAAAATCCCTCTTCCCGATTTTTGAAGGAAGAGGGATCATTGTTTTAAGAGAGTTTACAGCAGTTTACCGTCACGGACTTTGACTTCAAACTTATGACGGATATCCATGCAGGAAGTACCGACCGAAACGGTATAATCCCCGTCATGCATACCATAAACCATTTTGCGGTTGTAATAATGGAACGCATCCGCCGGAACATCCACGGTAACAGTGACCGTTTCGCCCGCACCTGCAAAGGCACGTTTGTAGGCCTTCAGCTCAATGCGCGGCATGACGACGTCGCAGTTTCTGCCGGAGAGGTAAATCTGTACGACTTCCGCACCGTCCATGTCGCCGGTATTTTCCACCGTCAGCGAAATTGTCAGATGGTCGCCGCAGGTTTCGCAGGTATAATTGTCGAGAACGAACGTGGTATAGCTCAGACCGTAGCCGAAGGGATACAGCGGGGAACCGTCGTTTTCCACATAACCGTAACCGCGTCCGGACGGTTTCGCACAGTAGAACAGCGGAAGCTGACCGACACTGCGCGGGAACGTGATGGGCAGTTTTGCGCTCGGGTTGACTTCGCCGAAGAGGATTTCGCAGATTGCCTGTGCACCCTGTTCGCCCGGATACCACGCTTCCAGAATCGCACCGCATCCGTCGATCCAGCCGCGCATATCGACCGGTGCACCGTTGAGCAGGATAACCGCCGCGTTGGAGTTGGCTGCCGTCATCCGGCGGATGCTTTCTTCCTGGTTGGTCTTGACTTCGATTTCGAATTTGCCGACGATGACCGCGCTGTCGTCTTTCTGCGCCTTGCGGGTGTACGCGGGCAGACGGATATCGGAGCGGTCCATGCCTTCGCCTTCCACGACGGTGGTCATGTAGATTGCGGCATCGCACTTTGCGGCAACTTCTTCGATCTGATCGTCGGCCGCAAAAATGACTTCCGCATAGCCGTTCAGATATTCGCGGAGTACCTGAAGAGGAGTCTTGGCATCTTCCGCCGTCCATTCCTTTGCGTAGGGACCGGAATAGTTCTTGCCGACCGGGAAAACATCCGCACCGGCACCGAAAACGGCGAGGGTCTTGATTTCGTCGCGGCGGAAGGGAAGAACACCTTCATTTTTCAGCAGAACCATGGATTCGCGTGCCGCTTCCAGCGCAACCTGCTTGTGTTCCGCACAGCGTACCAGACGTCCGGCAGCTTCCGGATCCGCAAACGGACGGTCGAACAGTCCGGCGGCGAATTTGGCGGTCAGCACACGCAGAACGGCGCGGTCGATGTCTTCTTCGGTGATCCAGCCTTCGTCATACGCGGTCTTCAGCTTTTCAAACGAACTCTGCGGGAGGTTGACATCCAGACCGGCTTTCAGACAGAGTGCCTGCGCCTTCCAGTCGGTGTCCACTAATTTGTGCGCGCCGCAGACCCCTTCCACTCCGCCGTAGTCGGAGACAACGAATCCGCCGAAGCCCCATTCGTCGCGGAGAATTTCGGTCAGAAGACGTTCGTTGGCGGAGCAGGGAACACCTTCCCAGCTGTTGTACGCCGCCATAACGGACATCGCGCCGCCGTCCTTGAAACAGTGTTCAAACGGCTTCAGATAGACTTCGCGCATGGTGCGTTCGGAGGTGTCGGAAACGTTGGAGTCGCGTCCGCCGTAGGAATAGTTGTCCGCGTAGTGCTTCGGCGTGGCAATAACGCCGTTGTTCTGGAGTCCGCGGCAGATGGCCGTTCCCATCCGGGAGCTGACCAGCACGTCTTCGCCGAACGTTTCAATGGTGCGTCCCCAGCGGCAGTCACGGGCAATGTTGACGACCGGGGTCAGTGCCTGATGAACGCCGACTGCCGCGCATTCCTTCCCGATAATGTCCGCAATTTTCGCAGCCATATCGTCGTCAAACATGGATGCCATGCCGATCGGCTGCGGGAAGCAGGTTGCCATCCCCCACTGTGCGCCGTGAAGGGCTTCGCCATGTTCGAGCGGCGGGATCGCGTGCGGCTGCGCTTCCATACTCAGCTGAACGTCGCGGTTGATGCGCTCGGTGACTTCTTCGGGAGTTGCGGGAACATCTTTTCCGGCGTGCATGAAATGTCCGGGATTGCGGAAGTTTCCCTGAAGGTGATTCCGCTTCTGTTCGTAGTCTTCGCCGACGGAATACAGCATCTGGCCGGAAAGCTGATACAGCTTTTCTTCCAGCGACAGCTGAGAAAGTAATTCTTCCGCACGGGTTTTGGGTGTCATGTTATTCATGTGGGTTTCTCCATAGTATTTTTTATTTATCCCTGTCCAAAAAGGTTTTGGAGAGGGGTTCGGGGAGAACCTTTTCCTCAAAAAGGTTCTCCCCGAGAAACTTTATTTGATTATTTGTCCAGAGCGTAGAAGCCGTGGTTCTTGTCGGTGCGGTGGGTCCACATGCCGCGGGTGAAGTCCGGGATTTCCACGGGCTGGCCGCCGTTCATGATGGAGATTTCGGACAGGGGAGTGATTGCTGCCCATGCCGCCGTGTCGAAGGTGTCGATCGGGGGAACGTCGCCGGTCTTGAGTGCTTCAAAGTAAGCGTCGAATACCAGCCAGTCCATACCGCCGTGACCGCCCTTTACGCCTTCCACTTCAAACTTGTGCCATACCGGATGTTCGTACTGTTCGCGGTATTCCTTGACGTTGTTGTAGAAGTCGTGACCCCATTCGCCGTGTACGTTTTCCAGATATACGCCGTTGCAGTTTTCGCTGAAGTAGCCGTTCGTGCCGCGTACGGTGAAGTTTCTGGAGTAGTTGCGCGGGAGCGTGGTGTCCAGCGTGAGGGTAATCAGTTCGCCGTTCGCACACTTGATGTTCGTCTTGACGATGTCGCCCTGTGCGAAACGGTAGGTCTTCAGTTCCGGATTGACCTTTTCCTTCTTCTGCGCGTAGTCGTTCAGACCGAAGGCACCGGAAGCCATCGAGGAGAGGGAAACCATGCGGTTGCCGCGGTTGATGTCGAGAATCTTGGCGATCGGGCCGAGTTCGTGGGTCGGATAGTTTTCGCAGCAGCGGTTCTGATAGTTGCGGAGACGATAGTGACGGTTTTCCGCACCCATCGAGATTTCTTCGCGCAGGTCGTGCTGATAGCCGCCTTCGCAGTGTACGATTCTGCCGAAGATGCCTTCGCGTACCATCCGCATGACCATCATTTCGTTGCGGTCGTAGCAGCAGTTTTCGAGCATCATGCAGTGAATCCCGGTGCGTTCGTAGGTGCGTACGAGTTCCCAGCAGTCGTCCAGGGAATACGCGCCGCCGACTTCGATGGCAACCTGCTTGCCGCAGTTCATCGCGTAGATCGCTGCCGGGAAGTGGTTTTCCCATGCGGAGAACGCAAAGACAACGTCCACGTCATCGCGTTCGATGAGTTCGCGGTAGTTCGTCGTGCCGGCAACGTCCCAGCCCTTCTTTTCCTTGCAGAGCTTCTGCGCGCGTTCGATACGGTCTTCGTATACGTCGCATACCGCCGTAACGATCACGTCGTCACGTTCGGTCATGATGCCGTGAATGTGTCCCATGCCGCGTCCGCCGAGACCGATGACGCCGACTCTGAATTGTTCCATAGCCATTAGGTGTACCTCGCTGTGAATTTGATTTGTCCGTAGATCGGATTTCGGATGAAAATCATCCGGCTACAAATTATTATATCATAGATTTACGCGATGTCAATAAAAAAACGAAGAAATCGCCCGACGATTCTACCTTTTTCACCTTGTATTTTTTTCTTCGGCATGGTAAAATATATAGTGGCATGATATCCCTCTGTCTGAAGACCGGAGGGGATCTTTCGTAAGAATTTTATTATTGTATATTTTTTCCGGAAAGGAAACGAAATGGCGCAGACGAAAAACAATACAAAAAAATCCGGAACCAACACGAAGAAATCCGCATCCGGCAGTTCTGACAAACATGCGAAAAATACATCTCCGAAGAAACCCGCTGTCGAACCGGAAACCAAAAAATCCAGAAAATCGGCGGACACCGCTGTCCGTGACGATGTGCCGGCCGAGGAAAGCGTTCTCCAGCAGCTGACGCCGTATCTGTTCGCCCTGGCCGCTCTCCTTCTCGCGGTCTGCATCATTGCCGGAGAGGGCAAAATCGGCGGCGGCATCCGCGGACTTTTTGCCGGATTGTTTTCCGGCGCGGCGTATGTTCTGCCGGTGATGCTTCTTGTCCGTGCGATGACATGGCGGCGGGATCTGGAGGACGGCGCATTTGCCGCACGGTCCGTATGTCTGGGAATCGTGTACATACTGCTTGCGATGCTTCTCCATATTCTGGGCGGCGGCGCGGATGTGCTGACTCCTTCCGTTCATTTTTCGGACGGACAGTATTTTGTCGGCGGCGGCGTGATCGGCGGTCTGTTCGGCGAACTGCTGGTGCGCGGATTCGGCAAAATCTGCTCGCTGATTCTCCTGTTTGCCGCAATGATCCTGCTGATTCTCTACGCTGCCGGTATGACCCCGCGCGGCGTGTGCATCTATATGGCGTACAAAATCAAAGTCGCGCTGGATAAACGGCGCGAACGTCTCGCGGAACAGCAGAATCCCTCCCGCCGGGAACAGCAGCGGGTGCGGGAAGAAGAATATCTCCGGTATCTCCGCGAAAAGAAGCGGCGTGAACGCGAATTTGCGGCGCAGAATCCGGAAATGTACCCGCAGAACACAGGAGTTCCGCAGATGACGCCCGCTCCGACGGTGTACCATATCAAACGCCGCCGCGTTGTCCAGCCGGACGATCAGATTCCGGACGGCAGAATTCCGGAACCGGTAAAGGAAACGAACGTTCCGGAGACGGATTACCATTACGAAGAACCGATGATTTCCGGCGGTCACATCATCGAAACGCCGGTGTATCCGGAACCGGACGAAGTTCCCGTTTCCGCACCGAAACCCGTCCATCCTGCCCCTGCGGAAGTTACAGATACCGACGGTGCCGTGGACGAGCGGATTTTTGACGAAGTCATGCGCCGTACCCGCGAGCGCATCGAAAAGAGCCGGAAAACGGAAGGAATCCGTGAAACGGCCGTACAGCCGGAACCGAAGCGGAAAGAGACCGTGGTTACGGTGGATACCGCGACCGGCGAGGTGATCGAAGAACCGGCCTTTACAGAACCCGACGAAGATTTTCTCCCTGCCGAACTTTTCACGAAGGAAGCGGATTTTCAGGCAGCCGCAGACGACGGCGACGATTTTGTTCGTACATCGGAATCCGTGCCGGAGACCACCGATACGGTTCGTCTGGCAGCGACGGTGTCCGATGTTCATGCAGAGGAAACCGAAGAAGGGTACGATGTATCCAATATTTTTGTCAATCCGGAGGATGCCGAGCTTCTTGACAAGCTGTCCGAGGCTTACCGGCAGAACAACAGTGCGTCCCTTGACGTGAAGCGCGGCGTGATTGCGGATGCGTCCGACCGGGAAGCTCCGAAGGTCAAGGCGGTCGTGCCGGATTACCAGTATCCGCCGGTCGAACTGCTGACGGAAGATACCTCCACGGGCGACGACGATATCAAGGACGAACTGCAGGACAATGCGGTCAAGCTGGTCGAAACGCTCAAGAGCTTCAACGTCAAAACGAAAATCGAAGATATTTCGCGCGGTCCGACGATCACGCGGTACGAGCTGTTCCCCGAACCCGGTACGCGCGTGCGCTCCATCACGAATCTGGTGGACGACATCGCGCTGAATCTGGCAACCAAGGGGGTTCGTATCGAAGCACCGATCCCCGGAAAATCCGCCGTCGGGATCGAAGTGCCGAACAAGAACCAGTCCACGGTTCACCTGCGTACCCTCATCTGCGACGAACGGTTCGTGAACGCGAAGAGCAAGCTGACCGTCTGTCTCGGCGAAGACGTTGCCGGAGACGCGGTGTACTTTGACATTTCCAAGATGCCGCACCTGCTGATCGCCGGTACGACCGGTTCCGGTAAGTCGGTGTGCATCAACTCGGTTATCATGAGCCTTCTCTACAAGGCATCGCCCGAGGATGTCAAACTCATCCTCATCGACCCGAAGAAGGTCGAACTCAACATCTACAACGGCATCCCGCATCTGCTTTCTCCCGTCATCAGCGATCCCAAAAAGGCGGCAGGCTCCCTGTCGTGGGCGGTCGCGGAGATGGAACGCCGGTTCGGACTGATCGAAGCGGTCGGCGTGCGGGATATCAACGCATACAACAAGATCACCAAGGACGACCCGGACTACGAATACATGAACCGCATCGTCATCATCATTGACGAGTTGGCGGAC
>SVQN01000080.1 GCA_015065295.1 Oscillospiraceae bacterium | reverse complement strand
TGAAAAGGTTTTTGGAGGGGGGTGGGGAACCTTTTTTAAGGAAAAAGGTTCCCCACGAGAATCCGTAAAAAATCTCAAAAAAACTTTAAAAAAATTGAAAAAAGGTATTGACAAACAAAAGACGATGTGATATAATATCAACGTCGCAGGGAGAGAACACAGAAACTTAAAAAGTTGTTCTTAAACTGTTCACAATATGGCGGAATAGCTCAGTTGGCTAGAGCAATCGGTTCATACCCGATAGGTCGTGGGTTCAAGTCCAACTTCCGCTATCGGTGATTTTGAAAGATCACCTCAACGATTTGTCGATATGTTCTATGGCCCGATGGTCAAGCGGTTAAGACACCGCCCTTTCACGGCAGTAACGGGGGTTCGATTCCCCCTCGGGTCATCAAAGGGAACAGCGGCAAATCATTCGGCCCGATGGTCAAGCGGTTAAGACACCGCCCTTTCACGGCAGTAACGGGGGTTCGATTCCCCCTCGGGTCACCATGAGGTCTCCCATCCAGATAGGATGGGAGATTTTTTGTTTCTGCGTGTCCTGTGGAAAAAAAGGATTCCATTTTTCGTCCGATTGTGATATAATATTCTTATATATGATGACTGTGCCGAAAAATTACGAAAGGAGAATTTTATGTCGAAAAGGATCTTGACAAAAAAGATCGTGCGAATTTCTCTGATAATATTGCTGATAGGTGCAGCGTTATGGTATTTCATTCCGAGAGAAGTTTCCTTCTGTTCGGAGATGCATACCGAAGAGGGAAACCAAACGATTACGCTTGAAGGAACTTTGTCCGTGCAGCGCACTTTGTCTGAAAAAGACCGTGTGCGCGGAACGATAAGAATCGATGATGTTGTCTGGACGCTTGTTCCGACAATTGATCTTGAGATTGAGGATATTGCTTATCTGAAAAAGATTCTTGCGGAATCAGACGATATCCCGGAACCGATTTCTTTCCATTTTGGGTTGGCATATAAAGAATGGGAGGCAACAGTCTATTTTACACCGGAATTCGATCATCTTCAGGTGAATATTCATGACGAAAGCCGTCAGAAATTCGCTCAATATTTTTCAAGGATCAGCGATATCGTCCCCGCAGAATAATCCACACCAGGAAAAGGAGAACATCATGAAACTGACATCCCGCGAACGAATCGAACGTGTTTTCCGGAATCAGGAAATCGACCGCCCCGTTTTCAAGCTCTGGGGTGCCGGACTGAACACCGAATGGGCACTTCATCCCGCGTATCTTCCGGTCAATCGTCTCGCTGCCGAAACGACCGACCTCTTCGGCGGTGCCGGATTCCCGTTCAATATCCATGCCGGACAGTACATCGACCGGTACGTCGAACGCTACACCACCGAAGCGGATCACCCGGACTGGCGGTACAACCATACCGTTTTCCACACGCCGAAAGGCGATCTGCACATGATCGACCGCGTCTCCACTAAGGGTGATCCCGGTTTTATCATCGAATACATGATTAAGGAGCCGGAGGATATCGACAAGCTGCTGTCCATGGACTACGCGCCGTTTCCTCTGGATCGAAAAGGGTACGACGATGCCGTAGCACGGATGGGCGACCGGGGTGTGACGATGATCGGGCTTTCGCACGCCGCTTACGCTGTCCAGACGCTGACCGGATCGGAAATGCTCGCCTACCTCAGCGTGGACGAACGTGACCGTCTGCATGAACTGATTCAGGTCTACGCCGACCGTCTGCTGGCGCATACCAACGCAATCCTCGATCTCGGCATCCGCAATCCGGTTTTCAGCTGGGTCGGCCCGGAACTGTACCTGCCGCCGCTGATGCGTCCGGCGGATTTTGAGGAATTCATCCACGATATGGACAAGCCCATCGGCGATGCGATCCATAATGCGGATGGTTATGTCTGGGTTCACAGCCACGGCAAGGTCGCCGACTTTATCGAAAGTTTTATCGACATGGGTGTGGACGTGCTGAATCCCCTCGAACCTCCGAAAAACGGCGATATTGACATGAATGCGATCATCGCACGGTACGGAAACCGGATCGGCTGGGAAGGGAACATCGAAATTCAGGAAATCCTGCTGTCTTCCAGGGAACGTCTGCGCGATCTGATCGACGAATGCGTGGATGCCGGACGGAAGAGCGGACGTTTCATCCTCTGCCCGTCCGCCGGGTACATGGAATACCCGCGTCCGACCGAACAGTATATCGACAACCTGATGTTTTACCTGCACTACGGTCTGGAAGCCGTGGAACGCTGCCGCTGACGACGGAAACATTCGGGACGGCTCTGACCGTCCCGAAAAAAATCCAAAAAAACTTTCAAAAACCTATTGACATATATCATCCGATATGATATAATATAAATGTTGCAGAGAACAGTACTTCTCGGGTAACGAATGGCGGAATAGCTCAGCTGGCTAGAGCAATCGGTTCATACCCGATAGGTCGTGGGTTCAAGTCCAACTTCCGCTATCGGTGATGTGGGACGTCGCCGGAAGCAAATTCAATATGGCCCGATGGTCAAGCGGTTAAGACACCGCCCTTTCACGGCAGTAACGGGGGTTCGATTCCCCCTCGGGTCAGAAAAGAAAAATCTCTCGTTCGATTGAATGGGAGATTTTTTCTTTTGATTTCAGAATATTTTTACGGAGGAATTCCCATGCGCCTGTTTCATGTCAGCGAAGAACCGGATATCCGGATTTTTGAACCGCGCCTGCCCGCAAGAAAAGACCTCGATCCGACCGTCGGACTGGTCTGGGCGATCGACGAAGCGCGTCTGCCGAATTTTCTGACTCCGCGCAATTGTCCGAGAGTGACTTATCACGTCGGCGAACGGACAACGGATGCGGACAGACGGCAGTTTTTTGCGTCGTCCGGCTGTTCCCACGCGGTTGTCATCGAACACCGGTGGTTTTCCGTAATGCGGCAGACCAAGCTGTATGTCTACGAATTTACGCCGAAGGAATTTGAATTGCAGGACAGCGTCGCGGGGTATTACGTCGCAAAAACAACGCAGATTCCGACCGCCGTCCATGTGTTGAACGATCTGTTCGGGGAGCTGTTCCGCCGAAACGTGGAACTGCGGGTGACGGACAATCTGTGGGACATCGCGGATGCCGTGAAGGAATCCACGCTGAACTGGTCGCTGTGCCGGATGGCGAATGCTGTGGAGAGAAAATAAAATCTGCCAATCCGTCTGTATAATCCTGAACCTGTTGTCTGCAACGAAAAATTGCTTTAGGCAACTGCACCTTGCTTGATTTTATCAGAACAATCATGTTATACTATAGACAACAACAAAACCCCTTTTCAAAAACCAGTTTGAAAGTTTTTTGAAAAGGGGTTCGGGGAAAAACTTTTTTCCAAAAAAGTTTTTCCCCGAGAAAATCATATTCTATAAACCTTACGGATTTTCGCCTGCGATCATTGCGGCGTAAGCGTCGTTGATCTTGCCGAGAACCTTGTTCGCTGCCTTTTCGTTCTTGGTGTACATGGAAGCGAAGTCGGTGTCACCCTGCTGCATCATCGTGATAACCTTTTCGTTGTAGCCGCCGAGCTGGTAGTAAGTACCAACGTCGAAGAAGCGGGATGCGAAGATCAGGTCGAGCATTTCTGCGGATTCTTCATCGCGGAAATACTTGCCCTTCAGAGTGGTGTCGTAGTATGCGGGAGTGATGTTTTCCTTGCCGTAGTAGGAGAGTGCTTCGAGAACCGCGCCGCTCATTTCCGGATCGGCAACCGTTACAGGGAAGCAGAAGTAGGAAGTACCGTAAGCGTGCATGGTGTTGCAGAAGGAATCCTGCGTTTCATCCCATTTCGGATAGGGAAGAATACCGAAGTCCGCTTCAAGGTCACGGAACCACTGTACTGCGTTGAGGTATCTGGTGTAGAACAGGCAGCGGTTGCCGGTGAATGCTGCGTGTGCTTCATCGTCCGTTGCCGCGCCGAGGAAGAGAACAACCGGCTGGGTCTTGAGGGTCAGCCAGGAGGTGAGAACGTCAAAGTTGCGTTCGGAGTTGAGCGTGAGTTCGATCTGACCGGCGTCGTTGATGGTAGCAAACTTACCGCCGGATGCGTGGAGCATACCGATAACGGAGTCCTGCCATACGAGAACACCGTAAGAGTCTTCTACGTCTGCGGTGCCGTTGCCGTTGAGGTCGGACTGAACCACTTCCGCCATCGAAGTGAACTTGTCGTAGGTCCACTTGTTTTCACGGACGAGTTCGTACGGGTCGTCGAGGTTATAGTTGGTGATAACCTGCTTGTTGAACAGGATGCAGTATGTACAGTTGTTGTCGAGAAGACCTGCGTCACCGGTGGAGTAGAACATCTTGCCGCCGATGGAAAGCTGTTCGTTTGCCTTGGGGTCCCACCAGCTCTTGGTGAGGTCGATGTTCTTTACGGCGTTGAGGTCGAGGAGCTTGCCGTTGTATGCAAGGTTGGAAACGTCGTAGCAGCCGATGTCTGCGATGTCGTAGTCGGTCGTGCCTGCCATGACCATCGTGTCAACGAGCTTGTAGCCGGTACCGGTACCGCCGGATGCCTGACCGCTCTGGTTGTTGATGACAAATTCGACGTTGAGAAGTTCGGAAACTGCCGCATTGGTGGTGTACTTCGCGTCGTTGATGGCTTCGCCGGTCATTTCTTCGGCGATAAAGTCGTCGAAGGACCAGTTGCCGGCGAGAACGATGTTGATGGTACGGCCTTCGTAGTCCTTGACTTCGATGTCGAGGGTTTCCTTGGGTTCGGTTTCTTCGACCGCTGCCGCTTCTTCGCCGCCTTCCGTAGCGGTTACTTCCGTACCAGTGGTGGTTCCTTCGTCTGCGTTGGACGTGGATTCGCCGCACGCTGCAAACGAGCTGAGAATCATCGCAGACAGAAGAAGGAGAGTGATAAGTTTCTTCATGATGAGTTCACCTTTCGTTGAATACTGTAAACACAGGATTGAATTGATTTAATTATAACAAAGGCCGACGGGAAAGTCAAGGGAATTTTAATTCTAAACGCAGTTTATGTATAAATTGCCAATAAAAACACAGGAACCCCCGGAAAAATTCCGAGGGTTCGATTTTTATGGGAATCAATGGTCGTCCTTGATTTTTTCGATATTGTCGATGAGGCGTTCCATGGTCTTTTTGTAGACCTTTTCGTACTTTGCGTACTGGGAGGTGAAGCTGTTGCTCTTGTTGGTATAGAGGATATGACGGAGAAGATTCTGTGAGCAGGAGCTGAGACTGTAGGTGTGAATCCAGCCGAAGTCGATGTTGATGCCGGCCATCGCAATGTCGAGCATTTCCGCTGTATCGGGATCGCGGATGTACTTGCCGTTCAGAACGAGGTCATAGTACGCCGGGGTGACATAACGGTAGGATTCGGCGGCCATCGCTTCCATGACAGCGGAAGCCTTTGCGGGATCGTTCACGGAGACCGGAATACCGCCGATGGAATACTGGTCGTGCACGAAGGTGTAGTATTCCTGCTGGTTTTCGTCCCACTTCGGGAGAGGCAGAAGCGCGTAGGCACTTTCCATGTCGCGGATCTGCTCGGTGTGCATGATGCGGAGCGGGGAGAACATCATGCGGTCGTCCGCCAGCATCTGTGCGATGACATCCTGTTCCGCGTCGCTGCCGCCGTTGCCGGTGACATAGACCGCCGGATTGTCCATGTAGTACGGGTACAGCTTTTCGATGACGGAAGACATTTTGTCGATGTCCACGCTGAACGCGGGCACATCGTTTTCGTCCTTCTGGCAGATCGTCAGGTCGAAGGCACTCCAGTAAACGTCAAGCCCGATTTCGCCGCCCAGCGAGTAGCCGAAGGTGTCTTTCGGGTCTTTCGCGCCGTTGCCGTTTTCGTCTACATAAACCTGCGTCGCCATGCCCATCATGTTGTCAAACGTCCATGTGCCTTCGCGCACCATTTCGTAGGGACTGCCGAAGCCGTAGTCCGTAATCATCTGCATATTGGCGTAGGTGACGAACGACAGCTTGGTCAGCGAGGTGAACAGATCGCCCGTTGCGAAGAACGAGCATCCCATGATCGAACCCTGCTGGGTATAATACTGGCTCCACCACGGCTGCTCCAGATTCAGATATTCCGGATATTCGCCGAGCAGGTTGTAGTAGTTGCCGTTGACCCCGTACTGGACGGTATCGACCGCGCTGCCGACGTGGATATGGAATTCGTCGTTTCCAGCGGTGACATTGTTGTTGATGAGGGAGTTGGTATCATCGGCCAGCGTGTAGTCGATTACGACGTTCAGCCGTTCTTCGACGGAGAGATCACGTTCGTAGACCGCGTCGTTGACGATTTCACCGTTCAGCTCTTCCACGAGCATTTCGCCGGTGAACCACGCCTTGGTTCGTGCGAGAACCATCGTGTTCGACCCTTCATAGTCCAGTTCCGGCAGATCGTCGGGGGTATTTTCACGGGTCATTTCGGTTTCTTCTTCTACCGCTTCTTCAACGGCGACGGGATTTCCGTCTGTGGAGGGGGCTGATGCGGTGGTTTCCGCGTTCTCCGTTCCTTCGGAGCAGGAGGTCAGAACAGCCTGACCGAGCAGAAGAAGGGCAAGAATCAGCGTAAATGCCTGTTTTTTCATATACGAATCTCCTGATGGTATAATTATGAACAATCAATTTCCGGTTTGGTATAGTATAACACGGCTGTTTAAAAATTTCCATTGATTTTGTTGATAAAATAAATCCACGGGGATTGTGTATATTGTACATTACGAATCGTTATAAAATAGCTATATTGTAATATATCATCCAAAAACACCCGCGAGGGTGTTTTTTAACGGATTATTTTGCGATGTATTCCAGGAACCGCTGGATATGCAGATCCCAGTATTCCCATGTGTGCGCGCCGGGGTCTTCCTCGAAGGTGTAGTCGAACGGATTGCCTTCGAAGGACTGGAAGAAATCGCGGGTCTGATGCGCCGCGCCGAGAAGGAAGTCGTCCGAGCCGGTCGAATGATAAATGCGCGGGCAGGGAAGTCCCTGTTCGATGATCTTCTTCGCGTTGCCGAACACGTCTTCTTCGGTACCTTCCAGTTCACGTCCGTCGAAACGGATGTAGGAATAATACTGCTTTGCCGGATCGAGCGCGTGCGTTGCCACCGGAAGCGGGGAATTCAGCGCACCGGCGGAAAGACAGCCGATCGCCGCATACTTGTCCGGATTGGCCAGACCGATTTTCATACAGCCTGCACCGCCCATCGACAGACCCGCGATGAAGTTGTCTTCGCGTGCGGTCGAGAAGCCGAACATTCTGGAAAGCGTTTCCGGAAGTTCCTTGGCGATGTAGTCGTAGAACCGGCCGCCGTGCGCGAGATTGGTGTAAGACGAAAGTTCCACGTCGGGCATGACGACCGCCAGACCGTACGGTGCGGCATAGCGTTCGATGGAGGTGCGTCTCTGCCAGATGGTGCAGTCGTCGGACATTCCGTGGAGGAGCCACAATACCTTGATTTTTTCATGTTCGGCTGTTTCCATGCCGATCAGCTTGCTCGATTTCTGCGGAAGGATGATGTCGCACGACACCCCGCGTCCGAGCGCGTTGGAACGTAAACCTGCGTGAATGAGTGCCATGTCAGATTTCCTTTCTTGCCTTGCGGTATTCTTTGATGTAGCGGAGGACGGACTGAATTTCACGGTCCCAGTAGTACCACGAATGGTTGCCCGGGGTCTGCGTGTAGGTCAGGTCGTAGCCGAGCGAAACGAGATGATCGCGGAACTGCTGGTTCACGGAGAAGAGGAAGTCTTCCGTCCCGCACCAGATAAAGAATTTGGGCACATTGCCGCCGGCTTCCTTCACGGTTTTCGCAAGATGCCAGAGATCGTTCGCGGAACCGTCAAAATCCTTGATGTCACCGAAAATGTCGTTGAAGTAGGTGTCCTTCGGATTGTCCGGATGATAGAGCCACTTCGGGTTGAACGCGCCGGACAGCGGAGCCGCGATGGAGAACGTGTCGGGGTAGGTCAGTGCGATCGCCGCCGAACCGTAGCCGCCCATCGAATTTCCGGCAAGGTAGGTATCCTCGCGTTTGCGGGACATCATCGGGAAGAAGGAACGGCAGATGTTCGGCAGTTCCTCGCCGATGAAGGTACGGTATTTTCCGCCGAGCTTCATGTCGGTGTACCAGCCGAGATACGTCGTCGGCATAACAACGGCGATGCCTTCGTATTCGGCGTAGCGTTCGATGGATGTCTGGCGCGACCATGTGGAGTGGTCGTCGGACATTCCGTGGAGCAGATAGAGCGTCGGATAGGGTTCCGTCGCGTTCTGCGGAAGGATGACGTTCATGGACATACACATTCCGAGAACGTCGGAGAAGAATTTGACTTCAAGAAAAGCCATAAGTCAGAACCTCCTTTTGGACGAATGTATTTTTCTGGATTTGCAGACAATGTAAATAAGGAAGGAAACCGCCGCGATCCCGCACGCCGCCCCGCAGGTGTCGATCAGCATATCCCGGAGCATACACGCGCGTCCGGGCACAAAATATTGATGGATTTCGTCGGAAACGGCGTAAAGGGCGCAGATTCCGAGCGAAATCAGCGCGGTTTTCCTCGGGGACAGACCGTGTGTGGAGACAGCGGACGTGACAAGGATGCCGAGCATCCCGAAGATGCAGAAATGCGCGGATTTGCGGACAAGATAGGACAGCGATTCGATTTTCAGAAACTGATCGGCGGAGGAGAGGTCAGAAAAATCGCGGTCGAAGGTTTCGAGAAGAGAACGGATGAATCCGCCGGAGGATTCGGACGATTCGGCGGCGGTTTCCACGGAAAAGGAGAAGATCAGTGCCATCCAGAGGACGACGGCGATCCAGAGGGGGATGCGGAAGGATTTTGGCATAGGATTCCTTTGTGAGTAAAACTTTGGTATTATTATACCATTTTATTCTGTTGATGTACAGAGATATGCGGAAAAAAATCCACCGGACTCCGGAGAATCCGATGGATTTGCTGGGTTATCACATGAGAGGAACCGTACGGTCACAGCCCTCGCTTCCGGTGACGATTTCACCGCGATAAGTTGCGGCGTACGCATTGGCGTAAATACCGAGGAAATAAACGGCGTTCGTGGGATAGACGGAAACAAGCCGGCGGGTCTGCCCGTTGATCTCCACTTCCGCGAAGAGGAACAGACGACCGATAGTTTTCAGCTTTTCATAAATTTCCTCTTCCTTTGTCGCATCAATTCCCGCATCACGGAGAAGAACGGCGAGTTCACATCTTTCGGGACGTTCCGGCGTACGCTTCATCATGGTGACGATGCAGGCGAGAATGTCCGGGTCAGCGAGTGCGGCGAGATACGCGGCGGAACGCTCGTTGATGTAGAGTCCGTAACCGTCCTTCGGTTCGGGAACAGTTGTGCAGAGGGAGAATTCCGGATGCTCGAACATGACACCGTTCAGTTCGTCCGTGTTCAGATGAATCCGGCACATCAAATCCTTCGGCATCCAGTTCCACCACGGTTTGGCTCCGTGTTCCCGCCATGTGGATGCCTTGTATGCCGCTGCGATCACGTCGTAGGTTCTCTGATCCAGAGATTTTTCGGGATTGCCTGCTGTGATATAGCCGAACAGGGAGGACATGACCGCGTCGGCGGAGGTGGATTCATGCCCGAACAGCAGGTCAATGGACACGTCCAGCGCATCTGCGAGGTCCGGCAGGATTGCCGTGTCGGGAAGGGTATCGTTCGTCTCCCATTTGGAGACCGCCTGACCGCTCACGCCGACTTTTGCCGCCAGTTCTTCCTGCGTCAGTCCGCGCAGGGTACGGAATTTTTTGATGTTTTCTGCAAATGTCATATTAACCCTCCTGCTTTTCGCCGATGATCGGCTGAGATCCCGCGTTCCAGACTTCAAAATAGGGACTGGATTCCTCTCGGAGAATTTCGTATGCACAGCAGAGAATACCCATGTACATTCCGGCTTTTGCGGGTTCAAGAGCCATATAAACCTTTTTGTCGCCTTCAATCAGTTCGACATCTTCCTCCCATACGGCATAATCGAGGAATTTTTCAGCCTTTTCGAGTGCGATTTCAGCCTTTTCCGCCGCATATTCCGCTGTGAAACGGAAAGGGAAGGTATCGGTGAGCATAGTGGAAAGCAGTTTCCGAATGTCCGCATCGGCAATAAATCCGAGAAGTACGTTGAAATCTTCGGCAAAACCGTTGATCCATCCGAAATTTTCGCTGTTCCGGAGAAGGGTCAGAACCATGTTGTTTTCCTTTGAATTCACAAAAAGCGAGTAGATGCGGTCGAAGAAAACCCCCGTTGCGCGGCATCCGCCTTTCTGATAATCCTCTTTCAGCAGGCTCGGCGGAACGAATCCATCATCCTCGCCCGTACTCATGTCGGTGCGCAGACGCTTCAGCACGTCGAACGATTCGGAAAACGCACGCAGTGCAACCTCGTTCGGGGAAAGTTCTGCTTTCTTTTCTGCTTTCTTTCCGTCAAATCCGCACAGTTCGTCGAGCGTCACGCCGTAATGTTCCGCGATCTTCATCATCGCCGCGACATCCGGCTCACCTTCCGCATTTTCCCATTTGGATACCGTCCGGTTCGATACACCGAGCAGTTCTGCAAGCTGTCCCTGGGTTTCGCCTGCCGCATTCCGGCAGTTCGCAATATTTTCAGCAAGAGTCATAAAATACAACCTCCGTTTGATTTCGTGTGTTAGTGTTTGATCGATCAGTGGAATTCCTCTGTGACTATAGTATACTCCAAACCATACAGAGAATCAATGGAGGTGAAATTTATAAAATCCCGTATTTCGGGAATACGGGCGAAAAATCCCCTCTTGCAATCCCGGCGCGGCTATAGTATAATGAAAGAAAAACGCAAAGGAGACTCCCCATGTACAGCAAATACCGCATTACCCGTACGGCGGCGACCGTTGCCGCTTTGATGGGCTTCGACAAACCGGCGTGCGCCGAAGAAGCCAACGAACTCATCGTGGAAAACGCAAGACGCGCTCTCCCGGAAGGAACGGAAACCTTCGACCGTGTGCTGATGTACAACCCCGACGCCGTCGCGCTGTGGCTGTATCCGAAGTATACCGACCGGTTTGCACCTGCGCTGATGCGTACCGACCTCCAGATTCCCGTGGAATCCGTGATGCCGTCCGTTACGCCGGTGTGCTTCGCGTCCATGTATACCGGTGCGATGCCGGAAATTCACGGGATCCGCAAGTATATGAAGCCCGTTCTGACGACCGACACGCTCTTTGACGCGGCGATCCGCGCCGGAAAGAAGTGCGCGATTCTCGCCGAAACCAATTGCAGCATCGCAAAAATTTTCCTCGAACGCGAACTCGATTACTTCATCTACGACACGATTGACGAAGTCAACGCGAAGGCACTCGAACTCATCGCGGCGGACGAATACGACCTTATCGTCGTCTACAACGGCAACTACGACTCCACGATGCACAAAAACGCTCCCGAAAGCGACGCCGCTCTTGCGGAACTGTCCCGCAATTCGGAAGATTTCGCCGCCCTCGTGGACGCGATCCGCACCCACTGGACGAACCACAACACCTTCTACGGCTACTGTCC
>SVQN01000006.1 GCA_015065295.1 Oscillospiraceae bacterium | reverse complement strand
ATCGGATTATCGCCGCAGGAAACGTCCACGGCAGGAAATCTGACGGTGCGGGAAAACCTCATCCTGACCGCGAAACTTTACGGCTTCCGCGACGCAGTACGTCGTGCGGATGAGATCATCGAACGGCTCGGGCTGAACGACTATGCGAACCGGCGGTCGAAGCTGCTTTCCGGCGGTCTGCGGCGGCGGCTGTCGATCGGGATGGGAATTGTGACAGAGCCGAAGGTATTGTTTCTCGACGAACCGACGCTCGGACTGGACGTTCTCGCCCGACGGGAGCTGTGGCGGTTCATCGAAGAATTAAAGCAGTCCATGACGGTCGTCCTGACCACGCATTACATGGAAGAAGCGGAACGTCTGTCGGACAAAATTGCCGTGATGGCGGACGGATCGGTGAAAGCGGCGGGAACGCTGGCAGAACTTCGTGAAATCAGCGGATGTGCGCCGGACGCTTCCCTTGAAACGGTTTTTATTCGACTGACCATCGGTCAGTCAGCGGAAGGCGGTGAGCGGGTATGAAAAATCGGATATACCGGATTTCCGCGTTTGCGGGACGGTGTTTTCTGGAGCTGGTGCGCGATCCGCTGGCGTATGTGTTCGCGGTCGGGTTTCCGCTGGTTATGCTGGCGGCGATGACGGTTCTGAACGAGTCGATTCCTCCGGAAGCGGGAATGACGATTTTCCGCATCGACCGTCTGGCACCGGCGGTGTATGTGTTCGGGCTGTCGTTCCTGATGCTGTTCACGGCGATTCTCGTTTCGGGGGATCGTTCGGAAGCATTTCTCGTGCGGCTGTACATCTCGCCCATGCAGCGGGCGGATTTTCTGGCGGGGTATGCCCTGCCGGTCGTTCTGCTTGCGGTTCTTCAGGGAATTCTCACGATGGCGGTATCGGTGATGATCGCTCTTTTCACGGACGTTCCGCTGTCCCTCGCGGGACTTTTTACCGTGATTCCGGTTTCGGTTCCGGCAATTCTGCTGTTTATCGGGTTCGGGCTGCTGTTCGGAGCATTGTTCAATCCGAAATCCGCGCCGCCGCTGTGCTCGGTGGTGATTTCGCTCGCGTCGTTTCTCGGCGGGATGTGGATGGAGCTTGACACAATGCCGCCGGACGGCGTATTTGCGGCGGTATGCAATGTTCTTCCCTTCCGTCATGCCGTGGACGCGGCGCGTCTGGCGATGGCGGGGGATTTTGCGGAAATCGGCGGACATCCGGCAGTGGTCTGCGTGTGGGCGGCGGCTGTTTGGTTCGCGGCGGGACTTGCGTTCCGGAAACGGCTGTAAAATCCTCAAAAAAACTGTTCGTTTTCCCTTGATTCCCCATTAACATTGTGGTATAATAGGTTAAGATTTCACGAACAGGGAGGAAACTCTATGCTGATTTCAACCAAAGGACGCTACGCGCTCCGGGTCATGCTGGAACTGGCGCAGTATCCGGAAGGAGACTATATCCCGCTGACCGTAGTAGCGGAAAGTCAGGGAATCTCGGAAAAATACCTCGAAAGCATCATCGCCGCGCTGTCGAAAGCGGGCTTTGTGGACGGACTTCGCGGGAAGGGCGGCGGCTATCGCCTGAACCGGAAGCCGGAAGAATACACGGTCGGCAGCATTCTGCGGATCGTGGAAGGTTCGATCGCGCCGGTAGCGTGCCTCGTGGACGACAACACGCAGAAATGCGGACGCTCCACCTGCTGCCGCACGCTTCCCGTCTGGGAAAAGCTCGGTGAACTGATCGACAACTACCTCGACAGCGTCAGCCTCGCCGACATGGCGTGTGACGGGGGCGTGGAGTGACGGGGGATGCGGACTTACTTGGGGGAACTTTTTGGAAAAAGTTCCCCCAAACCCCTTCAAAAACTTTTCATCTGGGAATGGGATGGATATAGTCTGTGCAGATCGGGTGCATCAAATATGGTTGGTACAAACTCCGAGAAAATTTTCAGCGACCTCGTTACCTCGGCACAGTGGGATGTTGGGTTTGGATTTTTGGGTATAATTTTTTTGCGCGGCGGACGGGTCGGGCTTTTTTCTTTCCCGTGAACTCAACAAAATGTTTATTTTTTCTCATCAAATCAGGTATGGTATCTTCCTTATCGAACGGCTATAATATACTCGTAAGCCGGCTGAAGAATAAAAATTCATTTTACAAGGAGAATTTACCATGACTCTCGGTGAAACCATACGCAAAATGAGACGCGCACGCGAGATCACGCAGGAAGACCTTGCGGAATTGCTCAATATTACCCCGCAGGCGGTCAGTCGCTGGGAAAATGACACTACCTCGCCCGACGCTTCCGCCATCGTTTCCCTTGCACGCATTTTCGGCTGCACAACGGACGAACTGCTCGGAATGGATAATGTGGAAAAAAAAGAACGGAGCAAATATTACAAAAACCTTCTCGGAAAAACCTATGGCAACAACCGTCCGGATGGTGCAGACATCATTGCCATCTACCGGGACGCTCTGAGGGAAATTCCGGATGATTATGACATCATGCGGCGTTTTTCAAGCGATCTGTCCTATTTTTCCACTTACTATGAGGACAGCAATCCGGAAAAACAACGCGCTATGATGGATGAATCCATCACTCTTCTGGAATACATTACCACACATTGTATGGATAACATGATTCTTGCCGACTCCTATCGTCAGCTTCACAATCATCTCTGTGCGATCGGCAGAAAAGAGGAAGCAAAAAAATATCTCGGCTATTTTTCCGAAATCAGTAACAGCCGCGAAGTCATCCAATTTGAAGTCGGGGATCCCTGGAAGGAAGAAAACCTGATTTTTCAGCTTGTATATAATCTCAGGTTTTACAATGCCCTGCGCCTTCATGACAAGAAAAAGTCTCCCAAGCAGCAGGTTAAAATCGCGCATCAGCTGGAAGGACTTTACGACGCTTTTGACTTGAAGGGAGAACATACCCTTTATACCCCGCTTGCATGGGCATACGCGGGAACCGGAGATGCAGAAAAAACACTGTTCAATCTCCGCCGTGCCGCACTTGCTGCCACGGAACAGGACGATCCGGAAAGCAAATATGCAAAATCCGTAATCCGGAACAGTCCAAAAGACAACCGTGACGAAGTTGCCGAAGCTCTCACCGACTCCCGCTACGACTTCGTCCGCGATACCCCCGAATTCGCGGAAATTCTCCGGATGATCGCAAAATAAATTCATCTCTCCCGCAGGGGCGTGTGTCTCTGCGGGAGTTTTGGTTCAACGAGGAGCAGGGGACTTCAACTGCGCCTCCATTGCATTTCCGGCAATCCCATGGTATGATAATCCCGTGCAGCGGATTCCGTTCTGCGGTCAGATCAACTCAATGTTTATCCGACAGTCATCAAATCCGGCATGGAAATTTCTTCTGCGGGAAGGTATAATAATGGTATAATAATAGAATAGAAATCCCTCAGAAAATTTTGTCGATTTACCAATCCGACGCTCTCCGTTCGCTACTATACAGACAGAACCATCTCACCCTATCCAAAGGAGATCATACCATGACCATCGGTGAAAATATCCGGAAAATCCGCCGCAGCCGCGGCATTACGCAGGGAACGCTCGCGGAACTGCTTCATATCACCCCGCAGGCCGTCAGCCGCTGGGAAACCAATCTGACCTCGCCCGACCTTCATTCCCTGATCGGGCTGGCGTGGATCTTCGACTGCTCGGCGGACGAGGTTCTCGGTCTGAACCACATCAAAAAAGAGGATCGTCTCGAATACTATTCGTCCCTCGCCCGGAAAGCATCCCTGCACGGCGATGCGGACGGTGTGATCCGTGCATGGCGCGACGCACTCGCGGAATTTCCGAACGACTACACGGTCATGTACAATCTCGCCCATTCCCTGAACGTTCGTGCCGACCGCCGGCAGTCCGTGAAATGCCGTCCGGAGACCTGTGCCGCCATGATGCGGGAAGCGCGGGGACTGTACGAATACATTCTCGACCACTGCTCCGACGAACATCTTCTTGCCGCAGCGGAGCGCAGTATGTACGACCTGCTCGTCCGCACCGGGGAATACGACGCGGCGGAAGAATATCTCCGGCAGATGCCCGACCTCTGGCAGAGCCGTCAGATCGCCGCGCTCGATCATCCGAAGAACCGGCGGGAAGCCTGCGTCACGCTCGCCGCCGATGCCGTTCACCTGTTCCGGTGTGCGTTGGATCACATGGTCGGGGAAGACGGCGGTTTCTCTCCCGAAGAACGCGCGGAAATCGCCGCCGGGCTGGAGTCGATGAACCGGCTGTTTTCCGAGGGACGGAGCGGCGTTCCTTCTTCGGATATCTGAACAGGCATTCTTAGAACCCGTTTAGTATCTCAAAATTGTCAGTTTTCCACCTTTCGAAATACCAAACGGCTTCTAAAGAAAAATTTCCGCAAAAAAAAAGTCACTCTCCACATGGGAGTGACCTTTGATACTGTTCATCAAAACAAATCGGCATGGGTACCTGTCCGGGATGCGGTCAGAATAAGGTTCCCCTTATCCACTTTATACACAAGCAGCCAGTCCGGCTGAATATGGCATTCCCGGAATCCGGCATAATCGCCTTTCAGTTCATGATCCCGGTGCTTTGCCTCCAATGGCTGTTCCCGAAGAAGCGTGTCAATGACCTGCTCGATCAGCTCACGTCGGCATCCCCGCTTCATCATTCGCTTGTAGTCCCTGCGGAACTGGACGGTCGTTTCAAGGTTCAGCATCTATGTCCTCGCTGTCCAGTTCGTCAAACAGTTCTTTTGCGGAAGAGTAAACCTTTGCCGGACGTTTTCCGGCTGCGATTTCCCGCGCTTCCTGCATCGCCGCCAGCGTTTCCGCGTTGTACTTCGGCTGGCGCACTTCAAACGGGAGTCCGCCGACCATCAGGGACTGATGCAGAAAAATATTGATCGCTTCCGTGACCGTCATCCCGAAGGAGGCAAACAGTTCCTCCGCATTTGCTTTGATGACAGGGTCCATCCGCACATTGATATTCGCTGTTTTTGCCATGTTCATCATCACCTCAGTTTTATTATATCATATTGTACGCACATTCGCAAGCATTTGTGAAACATTTTATATGGATTTATTTCTGCATAAAATTTATGTCCTGTACCGTATCGTTTTCTTTCAAATTTCTTCATTTCTAACCCCTCTTAAATTCCCCCGCTTTCTTGCAGTATCCCCGAAAATATGCTATAATTAAAAAAACATTATTCTTTTGTAATAATTCACCGGAGGCACTGCTTTGAAGCATATCCTGTCCTACATCCGTCCGTTTGTCGGAAAGATGATGATCGGGTTCTCCATCAAGTTCATCGGTACCATCATGGATTTGTTCCTGCCGATGCTTCTCTCGATCATCCTCGACGACATCGTTCCGACGGGCGACAAGCGGGCGATCTTCTTCTGCGGCGGTCTCATGATCGTCTGCTCCGTGATTGCCATCCTCGGCAACATCGGCGCAAACCGCATGGCCGCACGCGTTGCCCGCGACACCACGGAAAAGATACGAAACGATCTCTTCCGACGCATTTCCTACCTCTCCGCGCGCCAGCTCGACGAATTCACCGTTCCCTCTCTGGAAAGCCGGCTGACATCCGACACCTACAACATCCACCAGATGGTCGGGATGTTCCAGCGTCTCGGCGTACGCGCACCGCTTCTCCTGATCGGCGGCATCATCGTTGCGGCATCGCTTGAACCGGTGCTGACGCTCGTTCTCGTGGCGATTCTGCCGTTTATCAGCTTTTTCGTCTACTTCATTTCCCGACGCGGGATTCCGCTGTATAACAATCAGCAGCTTGAAACCGACAACATGACCCGCGTGGTACGCGAAAACGCGCAGGGTGTCCGCATCATCAAGGCTCTCTGCAAGGAAAACGCGGAAAAAGAACGGTTTGACGAAGCCAATCTCGCGCTCAACCGCGCCGAAAAGAAAGCGGCGTTCAATATGGCTCTGACCAGCCCGCTCATGAATCTGTTCATGAACTTCGGGCTTGTCGCCGTGATTCTTGTGGGCGCGTACCGCGTCAATACCGGTGCGTCCGGCGCAGGTGCGATCATTGCGTTCATGACCTACTTCACGATCATTCTCAACGCGATGATGAGCGTTACCCGTATGTTCATCATGGCATCCAAGGGGATTGCATCCGCGAACCGTATCGGCGAAGTTCTCGACACGCCGCAGGATATGACCGCGGACGAATCCTTTGCCGGGAAAAAGGGCGGTCACAAGATCGAATTCGACCATGTCAATTTCTCCTACAACGGCGTGAAGAACAATCTCTCCGACATCAGCTTCACCCTCGAAAAGGGACAGACCCTCGGCATCATCGGGCCGACCGGCGCGGGCAAGACCACGCTGATCGCCCTGCTCATGCGGCAGTACGATGTGACCGAAGGCTCCGTCCGCATTGACGGCGTGGATGTCCGGGCGATGGATCGTGCGGATATCTCGAAAAAATTCGGTGCGGCGTTCCAGAACGACTTCCTGTTCGCCGACACCATCCGTTCCAACATCGACTTCGGACGCGGTCTGACGGACGAGCAGATCATGACCGCTGCAAAGCACGCGCAGGCGGAAGCGTTTATTCATGAAAAAGAGGGCGGTCTCGACTACGAACTGACCATCAAGGGTGCGAATCTCTCCGGCGGTCAGAAACAGCGCGTGATCCTCAGCCGTGCGCTGGCGGGGATGCCCGAAATCCTCGTTCTCGACGACAGCTCCAGTGCGCTCGACTACGCGACCGACGCAAGACTCCGTCAGGCACTCCGCGACCATTACGACGGTCAGACCACGTCCGTGATCGTGGCGCAGCGCGTATCGTCGATCAAACACGCCGACCTCATCCTTGTACTCGAGGACGGCAGAATCACCGGCAGCGGCACGCACGAGGAACTCCTCGAAAACTGCCCGCTCTACCGCGAAATCAGCGATTCACAGATGGGAGGTGCTCTGCTTGAATAGAGGCGGTCCGAGAGTTGCACGACCCGAAGACGTAGTGGTCGGCAACGTCAGCAAGAAAAAACTGAAAGTCCTTCTGCGGCTCGGCAGATACATGGTTCACGCGAAGTGGGGCTACCTCGCCGCGCTCGCACTCTCGATTTTATCGAATCTTCTTTCCCTGATCGGGCCGAAGCTGTCCGGCTATGCCATTGACGCAATCGGCATCGAGGCGGGAAAGGTCAATTTTGACACCGTATTTTTTTACTGTACCCTCATGCTCATCGCCTACATGGTCTCCAGTCTGACCGCGTACGGCTTACAGCTTGTGATGATTAACCTCTCGCGCGGCATTGTCCGCCGGATGCGCGAGGATATCTTCTCCAAGCTCATGAAAATGAAGGTGGAATATTTTGACAAAAACCAGACGGGCGACATTATCTCCCGCATTTCCTACGACATCGACACGATCAACGCGACCCTCTCAAACGACCTCGTCCAGATTGCGGCGAGCCTTGTCACGATCATCGGATCGCTGATTATGATGCTGTCGATCTCGCCGACGCTCTGTCTCGTCTTCGCCGTGACGGTTCCTCTGTCGATCCTGACCAGTTCCAAAATGGCGAACACGTTCCGTCCCCTGTTCCGCGCACGTTCGGGGAAGCTGGGCGAACTGAACGGCTACGCGGAAGAATGTCTCTCCGGGCAGAAGACCGTCCGTGCGTACAGTGCGGAGGAAACGATGGTCGGACGCTTCGCGCTCCGCAACAAGACCGCCGCAGACGCTTACTTCAAGACCGACTACTACGGGACGATGGTCGGCCCGACGGTCAACTTCATCAACAACATTTCGCTGACGCTTGTGTCGGTGTTCGGCTCCCTGCTGTATCTGGCGGGCGGCATTTCCATCGGGAACGTGTCGTCGTTCGTCCTCTACTCGCGCAAGTTCAGCGGTCCGATCAACGAAACGGCGAACATCATCAACGAACTCCAGTCGGCGGCGGCCGCTGCGGAACGTGTCTTCCGTCTCCTTGACGAGGAAGAAGAGCTTCCGGACGATGCGGACGCGGTCGAGCTCGGCGTACAGGTTCCCGTGAAGGGTCAGGTGGACGCGGAGCACGTCGATTTCGGCTACTCGAAGGACAAGCAGATCATCCACGACCTGTCGATGAACATCAAACCCGGGATGACGGCGGCGATTGTCGGCCCGACGGGTGCGGGAAAGACGACGATCATCAACCTGCTGATGCGGTTCTACGATGTGGACGGCGGCGCGGTGAAAATGGAAGGCACGGACATCCGTCATGCGGCGCGCGCGTCGGTACGGCGGTCGTACACGATGGTCCTGCAGGACACATGGCTGTTCAGCGGAACGATCGCGGACAATATCGCCTACGGTTCTACAAGAGACGTAAGCCGTGAGGAAATCGAAAAGGCAGCGCGGGCGGCGGGGATTCATTCGTTCATCGAGGGACTTCCGCACGGGTACGATACGATTCTGACGGACGAAGGGGTGAACATCTCGAAGGGACAGAAGCAGCTTCTGACGATTGCGCGTGCGATGATCTCGAACGCGCCGGTGCTGATTCTGGACGAAGCGACCTCGAACGTGGACAGCATGACGGAAATGCGGATTCAGGCGGCGATGGGCGAGCTGATGGAAGGACGCACGTCGTTCGTGATCGCGCACCGGTTATCGACGGTCAAGACGGCGGACGTGATTTTTGTCCTGAAGGACGGCCGCGTGATCGAGCATGGGTCGCACGATGAACTGATGGAACGGAAGGGGTTCTATTATTCCCTGCACTCTGCACAGTTTGCGTGATGGAGGATTATGAGTAAGAGTTTTCGTCAAACCTTAAAAGAACAGATGAAAAATCCGGTATTTCGGATACTCTGGATTCTTAGTACACCCAAATATTGGATAATAAAATTGCGTTTGAAGAAAAAATCATCACAAAAATTTACCCGGAGCTAAAAACTCCGGGTATTTTTCTTAATCTCCCATTTGGGTGATTTTTTCAACATTCCGAAAAAAGTGTGTTATAATGTCAAAAAACGAGAGTTCGACAGATTTCTGTATTTATCAGCTTCACGTTGTCATTCCGAAGGCGATACTCTCTGACAATCCAAGCTGTACGTCCTGCCTGAGGAATCTTCGCGCTCTCCTGTGTCAGCCGTCCGGAATGTCCGTGGTTGTCATACAATTTCGGCTTCAGAGGTTGACGAACGTCTATAACGAACAGTCTGCACAAATATAGGAACAGAAAAATGTACGTTATGACAAAGTGAAACCTCTGAAGCTGAATAGGCAAGCGATCCACGGACATTCCGGACGGCTGACACAGGAGAGCGCGAAGATTCCTCGGACAAGAACGGAAGCTGTAATTGTTCGTGATAAGTCCTCGGAATGACAACGGAAAGCCGAAGGGCGTAGAAATCCACCGAACTCTCGTCCAAAAACACCGGAGGTACAAATGAAAATACTCGAAGAACTTTACCTTGACGAAAACTTATACGATGCCCGCCTGTCCGCGGTCTGCCGTCAGGAAATCCGTGATGTGGATAAGAAACTCCGCCCTCTCTACGATCAATTTTACGATGGACTGTCCGATTCCCAGCAAGAACTGTTCAAGAAAACCGAAGAACTTTTCAATCAGCGCAACAGCATCGAACAACGCCATTCTTTCCTTACCGGATTCCGCCTTGCAGCACAGATTTTCGCGGAAGCCCTTACCCCTGAACAATAAAAAAAATCACCCGGAGCCGTAAAAACTCCGGGTGATTGTCATTCATGAGCCGTAACTCAATATTCTTTTCTGATTTCGTCGTACGGATTGACTTCGTTTGCGAAAACGGGAGCAATGCGTACCGCGCAGGTGAACTTGTCTTCCATGAAGCGGTACTTGTCCAGAAGTGCGGGACCGCAGGAGTTCGAACCGATACCGGACTGGCGGCAGTCGATGATGACCGTCGTTTCCGGTTCGCGTTCGAGTTCGTAGTGGTGACGCTTCTTCGTGAGCTGTTCGGGCGAATAGTGCGACGCATTGAACGAGAACGGTGCGTCTGCGGTGAACAGGAAGCCGTGACCCGCTACGGTGTGAACGTCCGCCCAGCGGCAGTTCCAGTGCGAGCTGTTTTCCTGCGGGAAGACGTACGGTTCGTAGTTTTCGGTGACGGTGGACGCGTATTCGCCGAGCTTCGCCGCGAGGTTCTTGTCGCAGTAGCTTTCCATCGGACCATAGCCGAAGTACTTCATCTGTTCCGCGCCTTCCGGCATGGTCAGACGTACGCCGAAACGCGGGTAGAAGGTGTGATCCTTTTCGCGGTCGCGTTCTCTCCACTGTACGTCAAACTTCGCTTCGATGCCCATGCCGTACTTCACGGTGTAGGTCACGTCGGCGTGCAGGATGACGGAGTGCGGCGCGCATCCGAGAGAAATCTTCGCAAGGATGACTGCCTTTTCTGCGGTGGATTCGACCAGTTCGCAGGAGTAGCACTTGATTTCCGCCTTGTCGAAGCCGTTTCTCTGCCATTCCCAGCGGACGTTGCGGTCGTTGTCGGTAGGCGCACGCCAGATTTCCGGAACAACCGGCTTCGTGATGAGGTCTTCGCCGTTGTCGATGATGTGGTCGATGCAGCCGGTGTGCTTGTTGATCTTGTACATGGTATCGCCGACGGCAACCTTGTAGTACAGTCTGCATTCGTCCACGGTGACAGGGTACATCGGTTCGTCTGCGGGGATGGCTTCCACGCCTTCTTCATAGACGAACTGTGCCATGCCGACTTCGTAGCCCGCTTCCGCCCATTCGGTGGGTGCGTTCTGACGGAAGGACAGGTCGAGCGTTACGATGCCGCCCTGAGGAACTTCGTCAAAGAAGGTGTATTCCGCTTCTTCCTGCGGAGCGATTGCCAGAGACGGCTGTACGCCGGACTTGATGACACGGCCGTCGAGCTTGACACTCCATGCCATGGAGATATCGCAGAGGCACTTGAAGTAACGTCTGGACTTCACGGCAACCTTACCGGGCGCAATTTCACGGACAGCTACGGGCATGATTGCCTGCTTCAGTTCGAGAAGACCGGTATGTACGCGGCGGTCGGGATAGACGAGACCGTCCACGCAGAAGTTGCCGTCGTTCGGGAAGTCGCCGAAGTCGCCGCCGTAGGTGAAGGACGGGTCGCCGTACTTGTCGTTGATCGCAACGCTGTGGTCGATGAATTCCCAGACGCATCCGCCGAAGAATTCGTCGTGGGATTCGATGGATTCCCAGTATTCGCGGAGGTCTCCGGGGCCGTTGCCCATCGCGTGGCAGTATTCGCAAAGGAAGAGCGGCTGAACGTATTTGTTGTCTTCGCAGTATTCGCTGCACCACTGTGCCGCCGGGTACATACGGCTTTCGATGTCCGTCACGTCGGTCTTGTGTTCGCCGTTGTTGTAGCCCATGTGCGCGCCTTCGTAATGAACCAGTCTGGACGTGTCGCGGGACTTGATCCATGCGGTCATCGCGGCGTGGTTGCGTCCGAGACCGGATTCGTTGCCGAGCGACCAGAAGATGATGCACGGATGGTTCTTGTCTCTCTCAACCATGCGCTGTGCGCGGTCAACGTACGCCTTTTCCCATTCCGGATGGTCGGACAGACCGTTCCACGGGTGCATACCATGGGTTTCGATGTCGGTTTCGTCGCAGACATAGAGACCGTAGATATCACAGAGGGAAGTGAATCTGGGGTCGTTCGGATAGTGGGAGGTACGGACCATGTTGACGTTGTACGCCTTCATAATCATCAGGTCGCGCTTCATGTGTTCCAGAGGCGTTGCGTGACCGAGAAGGTGATGGCTGTCGTGGCGGTTCACACCCTTGGACTTGACCTTCTTGCCGTTGATGAGAATGCACTTGCTGGCGATTTCAATGCGTCTCGCGCCGATCAGAAGGGCGACGGATTCCGCGCCGCAGGTCAGCGTGAGCAGATAGAGGTTCGGGATTTCGTCCGACCAGAGCTTGACATTTTCGATGGTGGGGATGGTGATCGTTCCCTTGCCGTCGATCGCGGCGGTGCCTTCGGAAACGGTGCACCCGCACGGAGAAGCGAGCTTCCACGCAACGTCAGCCGCACCGGTGAGATCGAGTTCGGCGGTGAAATCTGCTTTGGTGAACGCGTCGTCGAGCGCGCACTTCACGAAAATGTCACGGATGTGGATATCTTCGCGGAAGAGGAGGTATACTTCGCGGAAAATACCGGACATCCGCCACATATCCTGGTCTTCGAGATAGGAACCGTCGGACCACTTGAGGACGAGAACCTTGATGGTGTTCTTGCCGTCTACGAGAACGCCGGTCACGTCGATTTCGGTGGAAAGATGGGAAACCTGGCTGTACGCGACGAACTGATCGTTGACCCATACATAGAACGCGGAGTCAACGCCTTCGAAATTGAGGTACGCCTTCTTGCCCTTCATGGCAGCCGGAACGGTGAAGTCGCGGACGTAGAGGGCGCAGGGATTTTCATCGGGAACGAACGGCGGGTCAACGGGAATGGGGTAGTTGACGTTGGTATAATTCGGAACGTCGTAGCCGCGTCCGATAGCCATCTGCCAGTTCATGGGAACGGTCATTCTGTCGAAGCCGTCCTGCGCTTCGTCGATGGAGGTGACGCTGTAGAGGTTCGGGAAGAACTTGAACTTCCACTCGCCGCAGAGGGACTTGAAGTAGCGGCTGGTGCTGCGGTTGACGGTCTTTGCAGCCGCTTCGGCAGCCTTCGCGGACTGGAAGGGGATGAAATACGCACGGGGCGATTCGCATCCGATATGCAGTTCCTGCGGATTCTGATGATAATCGGGGATATTCAGAGGCATGGGGATTCTCCTTTAACGAAATTTTTCTATGATACATTATAGCATAAATTGATAAGGAGAACAAGGGGGAGAAGGAAAATTTACAGCAATTCCACAAAACCATGCGGTCGGGGGGAATCGAACCGATCTGCCTCCGGGAACTGGTAAATACACCCATACAGCAAATACACCTGTTTCGGACAAGTCGGTACTACCCCTGTTCGCGGCAATATCGTTAATTTAAGGGGCAAACAATTTCAATGACGTTAATTTAGGGAATAAACTATAAATGAGCAAATGTAAAATCTGTCGAACGATAAGCCAAACGTTAACCTCGCACCCAACGCTGTCATTCCGAAGGCGAAACTCTCTGGAAATCAAAGCTGCACGACCTGCCTGAGGAATCTTCGCACTCTCCTGTGTCAGCCGTTCGGGATGTCTGTGGTATTCTCACTTATTCAGCTTCAGAGGTTCAACTTTGTCATAACGTGTAATCTGATCTTCTCTTAATTTGTGCAGACCATTTGTTATAGGCGTTCGTAAACCTCGGAAGCCGAAATTCCAACATAACCACGGACAGTCCTTACGGTTGACACAGTGGCGTGCAAAGATTCCTCGGACAAGAACTGAAGCTATAATTGTTCGTGATAAGTCCTCGGAATGACAACGTGAAGCTGAAAGCGAAAGAATTCTGTCTGTTTTTCGGATTTATTCATTTACAGTATACCGGAATTTAGTTTATCCCTTAAATTAACGACATTGCTCCCGGAGGGAGCCTTGGGAATACCTGATTTTCCCTTAAATTAACGACATTGCAAACAATTTCCCCCTTTTCGCAGGGACACGGCGTGCCGTGTCCGTTAAAGGGTTTGGATAGATAAAATTTTGTAAGAAATCCCTCCGAATCGGACGTTGTATTTAACGTGAGTTCAATGAGATAAGATTTGATAAGAAAACGATCAAATCCATAGGGCGGAAAATTTTTGTTATAGCAAATTTCTATATATCAATTATAGTAAACTCTGTATTATATCATAATTCCCCTCTGTCCCCACGCACAGTGGGGGTATATACGACTTGTCCGAAACAGGTGTATTTGCTGTATGGGTGTATTTACCAATTTGGATTTCGCCGGGAAAAACAAAAAATCCCCATGGAAAACCCACGGGGATGCTTTGTTTTGCAGTATTCGGATGAATTACTTTTCGATGAGTTCCTTAACCTTGGAGCTCTTACCAACTCTGTCGCGGAGGTAGTACAGCTTCGCACGGCGAACCTTACCGTGACGGATAACTTCAACCTTAGCTACGTTCGGGGAGTGGAGCGGGAAGGTCTTTTCTACGCCTACACCGTATGCTACGCGGCGAACAGTAAAGGTCGCGCCAACGCCGCCGTTGTGTCTTGCGATTACAGTGCCTTCAAAAAGCTGGATTCTTTCACGGGAGCCTTCCTTGATCTTGTTGTGAACGCGGATGGTGTCACCTACGTTGAACTGATGGGGGCATTCGCCGAGCTGCTCATTTGCAAAAATTTCGAGCTTGTTCATGATGTTGTTTCTCCAATTTCTCAAGATTTCTGAATTTCCGGACGTTCGTGCGGAGCTTCGCAGAGGACCGTCCTCCGTGCGCGGCATCTTTTTTCTCCGGCACAGGCAGAGGTTATTATAGCACATCCTTCCCCGTTTGGCAAGCCTTTTCCGACAAATTTTTCCGAATCTTTTTTGATTCTCTGCAGAATTTACAATTAGTTTACATTTAAAATTATTGTAACTTTATTCCCCGGAATTTGTAAATTGCGCCGAATCCGTCCCGGAAACCGAATTTCTTCTTGACTTCCCCTTCTTTTCGTGATATAATCGTATACTGATATAGCCTCGCCATATCGGCGGAAGCTATGCTTTTATACATTATTATATATGGTTTCACAGGATTTTTCTTTCCCAAAAACCATAGACCCAACCAAATCCCTGTTATAGATTAAAAGTTTTTGAAGAGGGGTCTGGGGAGGGACTTTTCGCAAAAGTCCCTCCCCAGCAATCCCCACTAACATTGAATGGAGTGATAGCTCGATGGTTAAACCTCAAAGAGTAGGAAAGAACATACGAATGAGTTTCTCCAAGATCGATGAGCCGCTGCAGATGCCCAACCTCATCGAGATTCAGAAGGAGTCATTCAACTGGTTTCTTGAAAAGGGACTTATGGAAGTCCTTGAAGATGTTTCCCCGATTACGGACTACTCCGGCAACCTGTTTATCGACTTTGTCGGTTATTCGCTTGATTCCAAGCCGAAATACCCCGTCGAAGAATGCAAGGAACGCGACGTAAACTTCGCCGCTCCCCTCAAGGTGGACGTCCGTCTCACCAACAAGCTCACCGGTGAAGTAAAACAGTCCTCCATCTTCATGGGCGACTTCCCGCTCATGACCGAAAAGGGTACCTTCGTCATCAACGGTGCGGAACGAGTTATCGTCTCCCAGATCGTCCGTTCTCCCGGCATCTATTACGACAGCACCATTGACAAGTCCGGTAAGCGTCTCTACACCGCGACCGTCATCCCCTACCGCGGCGCATGGCTCGAATACGAAACCGACGCAAACGATGTGTACTACGTCCGTATCGACAAGAACCGCAAGCTGCCCGTCACCATCCTCATCCGTGCCCTCGGCATCCAGACCCGCGAGGAAATCGAAGAAGTCTTCGGCAACGAAATCAAGCTGACCAATACCCTCGAAAAGGATATCTGCGAAGGCAAGGCTCTCGAAAACAAGACCTCCATCCGCGACGAAGCCCTCAAGGAAATCTATACCAAGCTCCGTCCCGGCGAACCGGCGATCGTTGAGTCCGCTGAAATCCTCATGAACGGCCTCTTCTTCGACCCCAAGCGTTACGACCTCTACCCCGTCGGCCGCCATAAGTACGACAAGAAGCTCGCTCTCGGCGCACGTCTCAGCGGTCATAAGCTCTCCCGCCCCGTTGTCAGCCCCATCACCGGCGAAATCCTCTGCGAAGACGCCTTTGAAAACGGCCGCCTCCTCACCGTGGAAGAAGCAATGTCCATCGAACGCGCCGGCGTCTGCGAAGTCTACCTCGAAATGGAAGACGCGACCGAAGTCAAGGTCTTCTCCAACGGCGCGGTTGACCCTGCGGACATCCTCGGCTATGACCTCCACTCCTCCGGCGTTGCCGAAAAGTGCCGTCTCGATGTCCTTCTCGACATCATGAATTCCTGCGGCGGTGACGAAGATGCCATCCGCAAGGAAGCAAAACGCCGCATCGCTGAGCTCTGCCCGAAGCACATTACCCGCGAAGATATCCTCTCCTCCATCAACTACCTGCTCGCTCTGTCCCACGACATCGGCACCACGGACGATATTGACCACCTCGGCAACCGCCGTCTCCGTTCCGTCGGTGAACTGCTTCAGAACCAGCTCCGTATCGGTCTCGCCCGCATGGACAAGATCGTCAAGGAGAGAATGAATATTCAGGACAACGAATCCCTGTCCCCCCAGACCCTCATCAACATCCGCCCCGTTGTTACCGCGATCCGCGAATTCTTCGGAAGCTCTCCGCTTTCCCAGTTCATGGACCAGAACAACCCCCTCGCGGAACTGACCCACAAACGCCGTCTCTCCGCACTCGGCCCCGGCGGTCTGTCCCGTGACCGTGCGTCCTTCGACGTTCGAGACGTTCACTATACGCACTACGGCCGGATGTGCCCGATCGAGACCCCCGAAGGTCCGAACATCGGTCTGATCTCCTACCTCGCAACCTACGCAAAAATTTCCAAGTACGGCTTCATTGAAGCTCCGTACCGCAAGGTCGTTCACGAAACGATGGAAGACGGCACCGTCCGTCACCGCGTCACGAACGAAATCGAATATATGACCGCCGACATCGAAGACACCCACATCGTCGCTCAGGCAAATGAACCCCTCGACGAAGACGGATGCTTCATCAATGCCAAGGTCACCGTAAGAAGCCGCGCCGAAATCATGGAAGTTGACCCTGCGAAGGTCACTCTCATGGACGTTTCCCCGAAGATGGTCGTTTCCGTCGCTACGGCAATGATCCCCTTCCTTGAAAACGATGACAACTCGCGCGCACTCATGGGTTCCAACATGCAGAAGCAGGCTGTTCCGCTTCTCACCACCGACTCTCCGATCGTCGGTACCGGTATGGAATACAAGGCGGCTGTGGACTCCGGCGTTGTCGTTGTCTGCGAAAACAGCGGCTGGGCGGAAAGCGTCACTGCCGACGAAATCGTGGTTCACTGCGACGACGGCCACAAGGACACCTACCACCTCATCAAGTTCAAGCGTTCCAACCAGGGTACCTGCGTCAACCAGAGACCCATCATCAATCAGGGTGACCGCGTCGAAGCCGGTCAGATCATCGCCGACGGTCCTTCCACCTCCGACGGTGAAATCGCCCTCGGTAAGAATGCCCTCATCGGCTTCATGACCTGGGAAGGCTACAACTACGAAGACGCCGTTCTTCTGAACGAACGCCTCGTACGCGACGACGTTTACACCTCCATCCACATCGAAGAATACGCTCACGAAGCGCGCGACACCAAGCTCGGGCCGGAAGAAATCACCCGCGAAATCCCGAACGTCGGTGACGACGCACTCAAGGACCTCGACGCAGACGGTATCATCAAGAAGGGTACCGAAGTCCGTGCCGGCGACATCCTCGTCGGTAAGGTAACGCCCAAGGGTGAAACCGAACTGACTGCGGAAGAACGCCTGCTCCGCGCCATCTTCGGCGAAAAGGCACGCGAAGTCCGCGACACCTCCCTCCGTGTTCCGCACGGTGAAAACGGCACCATTGTTGATGTCAAGGTCTTCACAAGAGAAGCCGGTGACGAACTTCCTCCGGGAGTCAACAAGGTCGTCCGCGTTTATATCGCACAGAAGCGTAAGATTTCCGTCGGCGACAAGATGGCAGGCCGTCACGGGAACAAGGGTGTCGTATCCCGCATCCTCCCGCCGGAAGATATGCCGTTCCTGCCCGACGGCACTCCGCTCGACATCGTCCTCAACCCGCTGGGCGTTCCGTCCCGAATGAACATCGGTCAGGTGCTGGAAGTTCACCTCGGCATCGCGGCAAAGAAGCTCGGCTGGAAGATCATGACCCCCGTATTCGACGGCGCAACCGAAGCGGACATCTCCGAATGTATGAAGCTCGCCGGCATGGACCGTATCGTCCTTCCGAACGAAAACGTCACCGGCAAGAACCTCTTCGAAGAATCCTTCGACGCAGCGACCGGTATGCGCGATCTCCGTCCGATCACGGGCGACGAACGCGAAGATGCGGCTCACCTCGAAGAACTCCGTCAGGCGGGCAAGCTCCGTGTCGTTGACGGCAAGACCATCCTCTACGACGGACGTACCGGCGTTCCCTTCGACAACCCGGTAACGGTCGGTATCATGTACTACCTGAAGCTCCACCACCTCGTTGACGATAAGATTCACGCACGTTCGACCGGTCCTTACTCCCTCGTTACACAGCAGCCTCTCGGCGGTAAGGCACAGTTCGGCGGTCAGCGATTCGGGGAAATGGAAGTATGGGCACTCGAAGCATACGGTGCGGCATACACCCTTCAGGAAATCCTCACCGTCAAGTCCGACGATACGATCGGCCGTGTAAAGACCTACGAAGCAATCGTCAAGGGTCAGAACATCCCGACACCGGGCGTTCCGGAAGCGTTCAAGGTTCTTGTCAAGGAACTCCAGTCCCTCGCGCTCGACATCCGCGTCCTCGGTGAAGACGGCGAAGAAATCGAACTCGCCTCCATCGGCGACGAAGACATCCCGAGCCCGAACATCGTCTCCGACGGCAACGACATCACCGAAGAAGACGTCGGCACCGCCGTCGAAACCGACGATATGTACAAGTCCTTCCAGGACGAAACCTTCGACGAAGAACCCGACGACAACATGTTCTTCGCAGTCGAAAGCGGCGAACGCTCCTTCGACGACGACGATTTTGAATAAGATTGAGTTTTCGCGGGGAAGAAACTTTTTGGAAAAAGTTTCTCCCCCGCACCCCCACTTCAAAAACTTTTCCACGATATGGACGGGCAGAGTTGGGTGCAGATTCCTGCTCTCCTTCCCTGCTCTGCGGTTTTTGAAATCCCGACAACTGCTCCTGTAAGGTGCAAACCTTACAATTAAATATATATAGAGAAGGATACTGTCAATGGAACGCAATGTATTTGATTCGATTAAAATCGGTTTAGCGTCTCCGGAAATGATCTCGAGTTGGTCCTACGGCGAAGTCAAGAAGCCCGAAACGATCAACTACCGTACCCTCAAGGCAGAGCGCGACGGTCTTTTCTGCGAGAGAATCTTTGGTCCTACCAAGGACTGGGAATGTCTCTGCGGAAAATACAAGCGTCAGAGATACAAGGGCAAGGTCTGCGAAAAGTGCGGCGTAATGGTCACTCAGAAAAAGGTGCGCCGTGAACGTATGGGTCACATCACCCTTGCGGCTCCCGTTTCGCACATCTGGTATTTCCGCGCGATTCCGTCCCGTATGGGTCTGCTTCTCGACATTTCACCGAGACTTCTCGAAAAAGTTTTATATTTCGCTGCATACATCGTGATTGACGAAGGTAATACCGGTCTCAAGAAGTACGAACTCCTGACCGAAAAGGAATACCGTGACGCGTACGAAAAGTACGGTTCCGATTTCCGCGTCGGCATGGGCGCACAGGCGATCCGCGAACTGCTCGAAGAACTCGACATCGACGTTCTCGCCGAACAGCTCAAGACCGAACTGGCGACCTCTTCCGGTCAGAAGAAGGTTCGCATCATCAAGCGTCTGGAAGTCGTCGAAGCCTTCCGCAAGTCGAAGAACCGTCCCGAATGGATGATCCTCGACGTGGTTCCGGTCATTCCTCCGGAAATCCGTCCGATGGTACAGCTCGACGGCGGCCGTTTCGCTTCCTCCGACCTCAACGATCTCTACCGCCGCGTCATCAACCGCAACAACCGTCTGAAACGCCTCATGGAACTCCACGCGCCGGACATCATCATCCGCAACGAAAAGCGTATGCTCCAGGAAGCGGTAGACGCGCTCATCGACAACGGCCGCCGCGGCAAGCCCGTAACCGGCCCGTCCAACCGTCCGCTCAAGTCTCTGTCCGAAATGCTCCGCGGTAAGCAGGGCCGTTTCCGTCAGAACCTCCTCGGCAAGCGAGTTGACTATTCCGGCCGTTCGGTTATCGTTGTCGGTCCTGACCTCAAGATTTACCAGTGCGGTCTGCCGAAGGAAATGGCGATCGAACTGTTCAAGCCCTTCGTTATGAAGCGTCTTGTCGAAACCGGCAAGGCTGCCAACATCAAGGAAGCAAAGAAGAAGGTTGAAAAGGTTCATGCTGACGTCTGGGACTCCCTTGAAAACGTCATCAAGTCCCACCCCGTTCTTCTGAACCGTGCACCGACCCTCCACCGTCTGTCCATTCAGGCGTTCGAACCCGTTCTGGTTGAAGGTAAGGCAATCAAGCTCCACCCGCTCGTTTGTAAGGCGTTCAACGCCGACTTCGACGGTGACCAGATGCCGGTACACGTTCCGCTTTCCGCCGAAGCTCAGGCAGAAGCGCGCTTCCTCATGCTCTCCGCAAACAACCTCCTGAAGCCGGTTGACGGCCGTGCCATCGCGGTTCCGTCTCAGGACATGGTCCTCGGCTCCTTCTATCTGACCCTCGACAAGCCCGGCGAACCCGGCGATACCGGCGATCCGGATCACCTCAAGTGCTACCGCGACTTCGACGAAGCCATGATGGCTTATGAAAACGGTCTCCTCGGTCTGCACGCTCCCATCGAAATCCGCATGACCAAGGTCATCGACGGTGTGGAACAGACCGGCCGCGTCAAGGGTACCCTCGGACGTTTCATCTTCAACCGCGCGATCCCGCAGGACATCGGCTATGTTGACCGCAGCAAGCCGGAAAATGCGTTCAAGCTCGAAGTTGACTTCGTCACCAGCTCCGGTAAGCTCTCCGACATCGTTGACCGATGCATCCGCTACCATGGATTCGCCGTTACCTCCGCGGTACTCGACGACATCAAGTCCATGGGTTACAAATACTCCACGAGAGGTTCCATTTCCATCTCCGTGGCCGACATGACCATCCCGAAGGAAAAGTACACCATCATCGCTCAGGCGGAAAAGAAGGTCGACAAGATCGCCAAGCTCTTCCAGCGCGGTGAACTTACCGAAGAAGAACGCTACGAAAGCGTCGTCAAGCTGTGGAACAAGACCACCGACGAAGTCGTCGCCGCTCTTCAGGCAAACTTCGACCGTTACAACTCCATCAAGATGATGGCGGACTCCGGTGCCCGTGGTTCCATGACCCAGATGCGTCAGCTCGCCGGTATGCGAGGCCTTATGTTCGCTACCAACGGCCGTACCATCGAAATCCCGATCAAGTCCAACTTCCGTGAAGGTCTGTCCATCCTCGAATACTTCATGGCGGCAAAGGGTGCGCGTAAGTCCCTGTCCGACACCGCTCTAAAGACCGCCGACTCCGGTTATCTGACCCGCCGTCTCGTAGACGTTGCTCAGGATGTCATTATCCGCGAAGAAGACTGCGGTGCAAACCACGGTATCTGGGTATCCGACATCAAGATTGACGGTCAGGTAGTCGAACCGCTGAAGGACCGTCTCATCGGACGCTACATCATCGGCGACCTCTGCCATCCCGAAACCGGCGAACTTCTTGCCGAAAACAACACGATGATCGACGAAGCGACCGCAAAGCGCATCGTTGACGCCGGCATCGAACGCGTTCACATCCGCACCGTCCTCCAGTGCCGCTCCCGCTACGGCGTCTGCGCACACTGCTACGGTTCCGACCTTGCCAACGACCGTCCGGTCAACGTCGGCGAATCCGTCGGTACGATCGCAGCTCAGTCCATCGGTGAACCGGGTACCCAGCTTACGATGCGTACCTTCCATACCGGTGGTGTCGCAGCAGCGAATATCACTCAGGGTCTTCCGCGAGTTGAAGAACTCTTCGAAGCCCGCAAGCCGAAGAAGACCGCGATGGTTGCGGAATGTGCAGGTACCGTTACCATCACCGCCGTCAAGAAGACGCACAACATCACCATTCTTCCCGACGACGGCAGCGAAGAAATCATCTACCAGATCCCGTTCGGCACGAACATTGTAGTCGATGACGGCGCACACGTCGGCCCCGGCACCGCACTCACCGAAGGTGACAAGTGCCCGGCAGACATCCTCCGCATCAACGGCATCGACGATGTTTACGACTATATCCTCCTCGAAGTCCAGAAGGTTTACCGCAGCCAGGGTATCAACATCAACGACAAGCACATCGAAGTTATCGCGCGTCAGATGACCCGTATGACCAAGATCACGGATCAGGGCGACACGCCGCTTCTGTCCGGTGCGACCGTCAACCTCGGCGAATTCTACGCGGAAAACGAAGAAATCGACCGCCGCATCGCGGAAGGCGAAATCGGACTCCGCAAGGCAGAAGGCGAAGCGGTTCTTCTCGGCATCACGAAAGCATCGCTTCTCACCGAATCGTTCCTGTCCGCCGCATCCTTCCAGGAAACCACGAAGGTTCTCACGGAAGCAGCGATCAAGGGCAAGATCGACCATCTCCGCGCACTGAAGGAAAACGTACTGATCGGCCGTCTGATCCCGGCAGGTACCGGTATGGACTGCTACCGCAAGATCGACGTTGAGCGCACGCGTCCGATGGAATCCCCGCTGTACAACATGGAACTGACCGACCTTGAAATCGAAGATGCCAAGGCAGTCATCCGCGGCACGGAAGAGGAAGAAGACGACTTCGATCTCGTTCACGACGAAGAATTCGACCTCGCCGACGCAGTTCCCGCCGAAGAAGACGATTTCGATCTGAACTTCGACGACGGAGATGACGATTTCGACGACGACGAACCGACGGACGAAGATTTCGAGGCATCCCTCAAGGATTTTGAATAATTCAGACTTATAGTTAATTATAAGGAAGAAAAAAGTACCCTGACGGGTACTTTTTTCAATTTTATGTCCCTGCGCGGGACGGCGCACAAAGGGGCTCAGACGCCGCCCCTTTGTGAATTCCCGGCTGACGTTTGTGGGACTCGGCCTTAAGGCCTCAGACAGACAGCAGTGTTCACTCAGCAGATTGCACGGAAGAACAGCGATTTCGTTTTGCTGAAAGGTGGAACTGACAATATAGTTTTCCTTCACGGCTGTTTCTACTGAACGAACAATTTAGACAGCTTTGCACTGCACCTTGTCTCTTCCTAAAAATCTGAATGCGGGCAAACCGCTGTCTGTCTGAGCCCTCAAGGGCGAGTCCCACGAACGTCAGCCAGGAATTCATAAAGGGGCGGCGATTGAGCCCCTTTATGCGCCGTCCGCGTAGGACATAAAATCGAAAAATGACCGGAACGGTCATTTTTCTTCCTTTAAAATTCCTAATAATTCTCGATTTTCAGAATGATTCTTGTGCAACTGGGAGAAACTGAATTGCAGCAAATATATCCGCTTGACAAATGGGAAAGGCAATGCTATAATATCATCGTGCGCGGCAAACAGCAGCTTTGTTCTGCCGCCCGCACTACGATTCTTCGCTTACAATCCGGGTTCCCCCGGTTGTATATAAACATTTATTACTTCAGAAAAGGAGGACAATCATGCCTACATTTAACCAGCTCGTTAAGCAGGGCAGACAGGACAAGACTTACAAATCCAAGTCTCCGGTTCTTCAGCAGGGCTTCAACACTCTTAAGAATCGTCCCACCGACCAGAGCTCTCCTCAGAAGCGCGGCGTTTGCACCAAGGTTACTACGATGGGTCCGAAGAAGCCGAACTCCGCTCTCCGTAAAATCGCCAGAGTAAGACTTACCAACGGTATGGAAGCTACCACTTACATTCCGGGTATCGGCCACAACCTTCAGGAACACTCTGTAGTTCTTATCCGCGGCGGCCGTGTTCGTGACCTTCCTGGTGTACGTTACCACATCATCCGTGGTACCCTCGACGCTCAGGGTGTTGCTAACCGCAAGCAGTCCAGATCCAAGTACGGCGCAAAGAGAGCTAAGAAGTAATTCTTTACTCCCCCGTACAGCCCCCAGGCAATTTTAATCCATCACTCGATCGTTTGTGTAAAGTCCACCATATAAAGTAATAAATGTTTATATGACCGACTTAACAAGTTAATTCCTATTAACTTGGCACGAGCGGGAATCATTCTCGAGTACCTATGAATTCATAAATTTAATGAAGGAGGGAAGTTACTGTGTCTAGAAGAGGTCAGATTTCGAAAAGAGACGTCCTGCCGGATCCGCTTTACAACTCCAAGCTCGTTACCAAGCTTGTCAACAACGTAATGCTCGACGGTAAGAAGGGCGTTGCTCAGAAGATCGTTTACGACGCATTTGCAGAAGTAGAGGCTAAGGTTGGTCAGAATGCTCTCGAAGTATTCAACGAAGCTCTCGAAAACATCATGCCCGTTCTTGAAGTCAAGGCTCGCCGTGTAGGCGGTTCCAACTACCAGGTTCCTATGGAAGTTAGACCCGAACGCCGTCAGACCCTTGGTCTCCGCTGGATCGTTGCTTATGCACGCACCAGAGGCGAACGCACCATGGCAGAACGCCTTGCTGCGGAAATCATGGACGCGAAGAACAATGCCGGCGGTGCATTCAAGCGTAAGGAAGAAATGCACAGAATGGCAGAAGCCAACAAGGCATTCGCACACTTCAAGTATTAATTTATTTGAAGTTTTGAGAATCGAATATCAGGTTCTCCGGGGAAAATTTTTTCAGAAAAGTTTTCCCCATCCTTTACCCCAAACCCCACAAATCCCCGCTATCTCGCGAACCCGACAGCAGTACCGTTATTAATTAAGGAGTTTAGAATAATACTATGGCTAGAGAATATTCACTTGAGCGTACGAGAAATATCGGCATCATGGCTCACATCGACGCCGGTAAGACTACTACGACGGAGCGTATTCTTTTCTATACCGGTAAGACCCATAAGCTCGGCGAAACCCACGATGGTTCCGCGACTATGGACTGGATGGAACAGGAACAGGAAAGAGGTATCACCATTACCTCCGCTGCTACTACCTGCTTCTGGAATAATACGCGTATCAATATTATTGACACCCCCGGCCACGTTGACTTCACTGTAGAAGTAGAACGTTCCCTCAGAGTTCTTGACGGTTCTGTCACTGTATTCTGTGCAAAGGGCGGCGTTGAACCGCAGTCCGAAACCGTATGGAGACAGGCTACCAAGTACGGCGTTCCGAGAATGGCTTATGTCAATAAGATGGACATCATGGGCGCGAACTTCTACCACGTTCTCGACATGATGAAGGAACGTCTGAAGGCAAACGCTGTGCCGATCCAGCTTCCGATCGGTTCCGAAGATTCCTTCCGCGGTATCATCGACCTTATGACCATGGAAGCCGATGTCTACTACGATGACCTCGGCAAGGATATGCGTGTTGAACCCATTCCGGCAGATATGCTCGAAAGGGCTCAGGAATACCACGACGCTATGGTCGAAGCAATCGCTGAAACCGACGACGAACTCATCGAAAAGTTCCTTGAAGGCGAAGAAATCTCCATCGAAGAACTCAAGACCGCTCTTCGTAAGGCTACCATCGACAACAAGATCGTTCCTGTTGTCTGCGGTACCTCCTACAAGAACAAGGGCGTTCAGAAGCTCCTCGACGCGATCATCGACTACATGCCTTCTCCGCTCGATATCCCCGCAATCAAGGGTATCAACCCGCAGACCGAAGAAGAAGAAGAACGTCCGGCTTCCGATGACGAACCCTTCTCCGCTCTCGCGTTCAAGATCATGACCGACCCGTTCGTAGGTAAGCTCTGCTTCTTCCGCGTTTACTCCGGTAAGATTCAGACCGGCGAAACCGCTTACAACCCTGCTAAGCGCGCCCGTGAACGTTTCGGCCGTATCCTTCAGATGCACGCCAACGACCGTAAGGACATCGACGTATGCTACGCCGGTGACATCGCTGCGGTTGTAAGCGTCAAGAGCACCACCACCGGTGACACCTTCTGTGATGAAAAGAATCCCATCATTCTTGAATCCATGGAATTCCCGGAACCGGTTATCCGTGTTGCTATCGAACCCAAGACCAAGGCCGGCGAAGAAAAGATGGGCATCGCTCTTGCGAAGCTCGCTGAAGAAGACCCGACCTTCCGTACCTCCACCGACGAAGAAACCGGTCAGACCATCATCGCTGGTATGGGTGAACTTCACCTCGAAATCATCGTTGACCGTCTCCTCCGCGAATTCAAGGTCGAAGCAAACGTTGGTCAGCCCCGCGTTGCTTACAAGGAAACCATCCGCAAGGGTGCAGACTCCGACCTCAAGTATGCTCGTCAGTCCGGTGGTAAGGGTCAGTACGGTCACGTCAAGATCCACATCGAACCCAACGAACCCGGTGCAGGTTTCGTATTCGAAAATACCGTTGTCGGCGGTGCAATTCCGAAGGAATATATCCCCGCAATCGAAGACGGTATCAAGAGCGCAATGAACAACGGTGTTCTAGCAGGCTACAATGTTGTTGACGTTAAGGTCAACCTCTACGACGGTTCTTATCACGAAGTCGACTCTTCCGAAATGGCGTTCAAGATCGCCGGCTCCATGGCATTCAAGGATGCTATGCAGAAGGCAGACCCGGTTCTCACCGAACCGATCATGAAGGTCGTTGTTATCACTCCCGAAGACTACATGGGCGACGTTATCGGCGGCATCAACCAGAGACGCGGCCAGGTCAACTCCATGGATCAGGTATTCGGCGCATATCAGATCAACGCATTTGTTCCGCTGTCCGAAATGTTCGGCTATGCGACTGCTCTCCGTTCCTGCACGCAGGGCCGCGGTCAGTACTCCATGGAACCCGACCACTTCGCAGAAGTTCCGAAGAGCATCCGTGACAACATCCAGGGCAAGAAGGCAGGCAACTAAGCCGCTTTTTCCCGGAAATCGTTGTATTGCATAAAAATTTGAGAAAAGTTTACAAAATGCTTTTCTCAAATTTATGTTTATCCCCTTTACAAACCCGCTAAAATATTATATAATAGTATCAACCTTAAATTTAGGAGGACTACACCAATGGCTAAGGCACATTTTGAGCGTACCAAGCCCCACGTAAATATTGGTACGATTGGTCACGTTGACCACGGTAAGACTACCACCACTGCAGCTATCACCAAGACTCTCGGTCTCAAGAACGGTAACGTTGAATTCATGGCATACGACCAGATCGACAACGCACCGGAAGAAAAGGCTCGTGGTATCACAATCAACACCAGACACGTTGAATACGAAACCGAAACCCGTCACTACGCACACGTTGACTGCCCCGGTCACGCCGACTATGTTAAGAACATGATCACCGGCGCGGCTCAGATGGACGGCGCGATCCTCGTAGTTGCAGCTTCCGACGGTCCGATGCAGCAGACCCGTGAACACATCCTTCTTGCTCGTCAGGTAGGCGTTCCGGCAATCGTTGTATATATGAACAAGTGCGACCTCGTAGACGACGACGAACTTCTCGAACTCGTTGAAATGGAAATCCGTGAACTTCTCACCGAATACGAATTCCCGGGCGACGATATTCCGATCGTTCGTGGTTCCGCTCGTGACGCTCTCGAATCCGCAAGCACCAACGCTGATGATCCGGAATATGCTTCCATCCTCGAACTCATGGCAGCTGTTGACGAATACATTCCTACTCCTGAAAGAAAGAGCGACCTGCCCTTCCTGATGCCTGTAGAAGACGTATTCTCCATCACCGGTCGTGGTACTGTTGCTACTGGTAGAGTAGAACGTGGTACCGTTAAGATGTCTGATACCGTTGAAATCGTTGGTCTTACCGAAGAAAAGAAGACCACCGTTATCACCGGTGTTGAAATGTTCCGTAAGCTCCTTGACTCCGCTGAAGCTGGTGACAACGTAGGTCTCCTCCTCCGTGGTGTTGACAAGAAGGCTATCGAACGTGGTCAGGTTCTCTGCAAGCCCGGCTCCATCCAGCCTCACACCGACTTCATCGGTCAGGTTTACGTTCTTACCGAAAAGGAAGGCGGCCGTCAGAAGCCCTTCTTCTCCGGCTACAGACCGCAGTTCTACTTCAGAACTACCGACGTTACTGGTACCATCAAGCTTCCGGAAGGCACCGAAATGTGCCGTCCTGGTGACAACGTAGACATGGGCGTTGAACTCATCACTCCCATCGCTATCGAAAAGGGTCTCCGCTTCGCTATCCGTGAAGGCGGTCGTACCGTTGGTTCCGGCGTTGTTATCGATATCAACAAGTAATTAATTTCTCATAAATTAATTTGCGCTTGGTACGCTCAGTCCAGACGGGGGATCCGCAAGGGTTCCCCGTTTTGACGTTTTTATAAAGATTTGCCGGACATGGACGCTCGCGCGGGTAGTGGAGAATACCTCCTTTTTTCAGATGAAGCTGGAGGGTTGAGCGATCCCCTGTTTGTGTCCGGAGAATTTCGCCGTCTGCGGACGGCGACAAGGGACTCTGTCCCTTGACCCTGCAAGCCTTTAAAAAGGCTTGAGCGAAACTTTTCGGTTACAATGTGCAGTTGAAATTTATTCTGATCTGCACAAAATTTTGTCTCGCCTTTTATTTAAAAAGGTTTTGGGAAGGGGTTCGGGGAAACCTTTTTCCTCAAAAAAGGTTTCCCCGAGAAAACCCAATACATATTTTCAGGGATAGGCGTAATTCCTTACCGGTGGTATAGTCCACGAACCTGTGCATACAGGCCGAACGGGTGTGATTCCCGTACCGACGGTCAAAGTCCGGATGAGAGAAAATGCGGGACGGTTCATCGTATGAGCGATGCCTGTCCGTTATGCGTATTCCTGTCAAACCTGACGGGATTTTTTATTTTACAAATTCCGCCTTCAATCAACTGATGAGGTGAATTATGTCCAACTTCAAAAAATCGGCCAAAGAAGCCTTCTCCAATGAGAAAATCCGTTCCCTTACCGCGGTCGGTGTCTTCTCCGCCCTCGCGTACATCTGCTGTGTTCTCTTCCATTTCAAGGTTTCCTTCCTTTCCTTCGACCTCAAAGACGCCGTCATGACCATCGGTGCCATGTTCTTCGGGCCCGCATACGGGTTCTCCATGTCCCTGATCGTCTCCACGGTCGAGCTGGTGACCATCAGCGGTACCGGTATCTACGGCTACATCATGAACATCCTCTCCAGCGTGGTCTTCGTCTGCATCGGCAGCTTTGTCTACACCCGCAGCCGCAACCTGCTCGGCGCGCTGCTCGGCATGGGTCTCTCCGTCGTCTGCATGACCGCCGTCATGCTCGGCGCGAACCTCCTCATCACGCCGTTCTACATGGGCGTAACCGTCGAGGAAGTCAAAGCCCTGATCGTTCCCCTGCTCCTCCCCTTCAACCTGACAAAAGCGGTCTTCAATGCGTCGCTGGTGTTCCTGCTGTACAAGCCGATCTCCACCGCCCTGAAATCCGCCGGATTCCTGAAGAGCGAAGACAACGCCGTCCGCGCAAAATACCGCATGAACCCGCTCACACTGGCGATCCCGCTGGTCGTAGCGGCCGCAGCCCTGCTGTTCTTCTTCCTGTACCTGCACGGATCGTTTGAAATCGGATGATAAAAAAAGTCGTCCGCAGCGGACAATCTTTGTGAAAAATTGAGATTGCGCGCACCGGACAACTTGTGTTATAATATACCCGTACACTAAGAAAAGACTTATCAAGAGTGGCTGAGAGACTGGCTCTGTGACGCCCGGCAACCTACCGCGAAAACACGGCAAGGTGCTAATTCCCGACAGATAAGGAAATACGGAAAATCTCTGTGTTCCTGTCTGTCGGCAGGAACACTTTTTTTGCGGAAATGGAGTTTTCGCGGGAAACCTTTTTTAAGGAAAAAGGGTTCCCGCACCCTTCCAAAAACCTTTTCAAATAAAAGGAAACAGAGTACAGTCGAAATCCAGCGTATCCACCCATCCCCCTCCCTGTTTAAAAAGGTTTGGAAAGGGGTTTGGGGAAAACCTTTCCTCAAAAGGTTTTCCCCAAGAAAAAAGAAAGGATCTATCATGAGAAAATTATTCACTTCCGAATCCGTTACCGAAGGGCATCCCGACAAAATCTGTGACCAGATTTCCGACCGCATTCTTGACGCGATGCTCGCCGCTGACCCGATGTCCCGCGTAGCGTGCGAAACCTGCTGCACAACCGGTCTTGTTATGGTCATGGGCGAAATCACGACCTCCGCTTATGTGGACATTCCGTCCATCGTACGCGAAACGGTCTGCAACATTGGTTACAACCGCGCGAAGTTCGGCTTCGACGGTACGACCTGCGCCGTTATCAACTCCATTCACGAACAGTCCCCGGACATCGCGCTGGGTGTTGACAAGTCCGCAGAAGCAAAGTCCGGCGAAATCACGGACGCATTTGACACAGGTGCAGGCGACCAGGGTCTGATGTTCGGCTACGCGTGCGACGAAACGCCCGAACTGATGCCGCTGCCGATCTCCCTCGCGCACAAGATGGCGAAGAAGCTGACCGATGTCCGCAAGGACGGCACGCTGTCCTACCTCCGTCCGGACGGCAAGACGCAGGTAACGGTGGAATACGACGGCGACGTCCCGGTTCGCATCGACACGGTGGTAGTATCGTCCCAGCACGACCCGGACGTATCGCTTGACGACATCCGCCGCGACATCATCGAACACGTTATCCGCCCGATCGTACCGGAAGGCATGATGGACGACGACACGAAGATTTACGTCAACCCGACCGGACGTTTCGTCATCGGCGGCCCCATGGGGGACAGCGGTCTGACGGGACGCAAGATCATCGTTGACACCTACGGCGGCTACTCCCGTCACGGCGGCGGCGCGTTCTCCGGCAAGGACCCGACGAAGGTTGACCGTTCCGCGTCCTACATGGCGCGCTACATCGCCAAGAACGTCGTAGCCTCCGGTATCGCCAAACGCTGCGAAGTACAGATCGCCTACGCCATCGGTGTTGCCCGTCCCGTCTCCGTGATGCTCGACACCTTCGGCACCGGCAAGATCGACGACCAGAGTCTCTCCGAATTCGTGACCTCCCGCATCGACATGCGCCCCGCCGCGATCATCGACCGCTTCTCCCTCCGCCGTCCCATCTACGGCGATCTGGCCGCTTACGGTCACATGGGTCGTGAGGACGTTCTTGCGCCCTGGGAAGCTGTGGATTTCGCTGACGATATTCGCTCTATTTTTAATTTTAACTGATGGTGTGGTTTCTTGGGGGAACCTTTTTGAGGAAAAGGTTCCCCCAAACCCCTTCCAAAACCTTTTTGATCTGTTGTAGCCATTTGGTTATTGCAGATTTTTTCTTTTCTGGGGGATTTTCTTGGGTGCCTGCGCTGACATTTCGTTGATCCCATCCGCTGACAGGATGTTGGTTTGAAATTCTACGAAAATTATAACGGGGAAGTCAGGCTCCGCCAAGACCCTGACTTCCGTTGCCGGAAAAGATACGTTGATATAGTGCGCCACTTTTGAATTCAGCTACGGTAAGTTATCCCCCGCACTCCTTGGCTGTCGCCGTTCGTGCTTTTCAAAAAAGACTGTATGTCAGCCGACCGAACTGACGAAAAGCGCGGACGGCGGGTGAGCCAAGACGCGCGGAAAACTAACAAACTGTAGCTGAATTCAAAAGTGGCGTACTGTATTTTGCAGTCGAAAAATGGCGCGGGAAGTCAGGGTCTTGGCGGAGCCTGACTTCCCCAGAACGATTTTCGTAGAAATTCAAACCAGCCCCACGTCAACGGGCCGAACACTCTTCAGCCGTACTCCACGGAATTTTTCAAAAAATCCCCTCCCCATCATATAAACCAAAACAAACCGGCTACCACCGCCTAAAAAGGTTTTGGAAGGGGTTTGGGGAAACCTTTTCCTCAAAAAGGTTTCCCCAAGAAAAAACGCCCCGTCTATAGAAAAAAGCCGCCGGAAAAACCAGCGGCCTGTGCAGGAACCCCTTACGGTTCCTTGGTGTATTCGTCGAAGGTCTCGAAGACCTTTTCCATGGTCTTGTTGTAGGGCTTGAAGTTCTTTTCGTAGTAGGAGGTGATGTCCTTGGACGCGCCTTCGAGGAGGTACTGGATCCAGAAGACACAGCCCCAGCCGCCGTAAACGTAGCCGAAGTCGAAGATACGGGAGTCAACGATGCGGTCGAGCATGGCGATGGACTGTTCGTCACGGGTTCCCTTGAACTTCAGGGAGACGTCGTAGTATGCGGGAACAACGCGCTTCCAGCTTTCGGCGTTCAGTGCTTCGCTGATGATGCCGACGAATTCCGGGTCGGTGATGGTCTTCAGAATTGCCAGACCTTCGTGACCGCCGTCAACGCTCGTGTAGTATTCTGCCTGCTTTTCGTCCCACTTCGGGTACGGGATGATACCGTAGTCGAATTCCACGTCGCGGAGAACGCCGTTCATCCAGCCGATCGCACCGTTCGTGAACAGGTTGTTGCCGAGCGGGAATACGTTCTGACCGATACCGTGGCTCGTCGTGTCAAAGTATACATAGTCGGTTTCGTAGTAGAGATTGTACAGCTTTTCTACCAGAGATACCAGCTTTTCGTCGTAGTAGTCCAGAACGTAGGTACCGTCGTCCTGCTGGGTCGCAATCTTCTTGCCGAATGCCCACAGGTATGCGTTTGCGTTGCTCTTGCAGTCCGTGGACAGCGCGTAAGTATCGTTGATGTCGCGGATACCGTCGCCGTTCGTGTCGGTGTATACGCCGTTGCTGAATTCGTACTGCTTGTCGATCGTCCAGCCGCCTTCTTCAACAAGACCGTACATATCCGGCAGACCGTAGTTTTCCGCCATGACCTTGTTGTAGAACATACAGTAGGTCGAACCGAGTGCGGACAGCGCAAAGTCACCGATCGCTACAAACGCCTTGTCCTTGTACTTCAGGTCGGTCACGGTACTGTCGGACCACCACGGCTGATCGAAGTTTACATTCGGAAGATCATACCAGTTGTACATATAGTCGCCCGTCGCGGACATACCGAGGTAAATGATGTGGCACGCCATCATCTGGAAAGCGTCATCGGCTGCCGCAACCGCGTTCTTCGCCTGACCGGTGATCTGGTCTTCCGCGTAAACAACTGCGTCCAGAGCTACGTCAAAACGTTCGCTGATGAGAGAGTTTCGTTCAAAGACCGCGTCGTTGACCGGTTCGCCGTTCAGTTCTTCGGACAGATAGTGGTCGGTGCAGGCGTCGTCGCCGATGACCGCAAAGGTGCGTCCGTCAAATTTCTTGTCCGGAAGATTGTCCGCTACGTCCATGCGGGCTTCCAGAGAGTCCTTCGCTTCCTCCGTTTCTACCGCAATTTCTTCGCTGGCCGAGGGATTTTCTGCGGAGGATACCATTTCGTCCGCATTTTCCGTGCCGCTCGAGCAGGAAAGCAGTGCCGTGGATGACGACAGCATCGTCAGAACCAGCAGCATGGAGATCAGTCGCTGTTTTTTCATGATGAGATTCCTTTCGTTATATAATTCGTTCCAATTGGGTTCTGTGTGAGAGCTGAAAAAATCCTGTATACAGATTTCTTAGAGGAATTTATAAATCCCTTCAAAATTCAGCCAAAATACCGTACAAAATGTATAAATGAATTATATCACATCCGCAAACTTTTGTCAACTATGAGAATGGCAGCAAACCCGCAGATTTGCCGCCATTTATATATTCATCACTCCACAAGAATCCGCATTACATGACCCACCTGACCGTTGTAGGGATTTCCTTCCAGCACATACTGCGGGATCACGGTGTCCCCCGCAATCACTTCCGTGTAATACGCGCTGTGCAGATGTCCGCAATAAATCCCCCGGATCACATCAGCGGAGGACGTAATGAGCCGGTACACCGCCTTCGCCGTTTCGGAATCGTTCCGTTCGGGCGAACCGATGCAGTGCCGGAAATTGTACGACGCACCGTCGCATTCCCACAGGGTCGGACAGCACGCGTCCTCCGGTCGTCCGGTGTCGATCGGTTCATGCTGGAACAGCAGGACAACGTACCCTTTCGACCGCGCCTCCGCAAGATCGGCGGTCAGTTTTTCGAACTGCTCCGGACGGTAGCGTCCGCAGTCGTTGTCCATGGCAATCACCATTACCCGTTCACGGATCACGCGGGAAACATACGATACGTCGTGCTTCCATTCCCGCTGCAAATCGGCGTACCGGGATTCCAGCGTCGTTTCGTTCGGACGGCCGGTCTGCATCTGCCGGGTCAGTTCGTGTCCGCCGATGGCAAGAATTGCAGTCGGCTCCACGTCCCAGATGTACGTTTTTGTCATTTCCATCGCGCCGTGGGAGAGATAATCGAGCGTGTCGCCGGTAATTACGATCTGATCGGCGAACTTCGCAAAGCCCATGGCGTTTTTGATCCCCCCGACAGACGCACCGTCCGCAAGCCATTTCCGGCATTCCTTCGTATACGCCAGTTCGGGATTTTGCAGGTCAATATCATCGCAGTAATTGAAATGTACGTCCGTGATCTGCACAATTTCCACGGGATCACCGGGATGTCCGGCAGAAATCCGGTGTTCACGGAAATATACTCCCGATTCCGTCAGGCGGAACAGACTGCGCTCGGGCGTGTCGTCCATGCCGGTGATGCGCTCGACAGGCTGGGAAAAATATCGCTGTTTTTCGGTCATCGAATCCATAAATCATTCCTCCGTCAGAAAATGTTTCAGCATCGTACAGCGGATGGTGTGGCGGTTGTTGTCGATCATCTGCTGGAGAACACCCGGTTTTCCGACCAGAATCACCATTTTCGCCGCACGCGTCACCGCCGTATACAGCAGATTCCGGGACAGAAGCATCGGCGCGCACGAATACAGCGGAATAATCACCACCGGATACTCGCTTCCCTGGCTTTTATGCACCGTGATCGCGTACGCATGATCGACTTCGTCGAGCTGTGCCGCGTCCAGCGTGCAGACGCGCTCGTCAAACGCAATGGTCACAAGGTTGTCCTCGCGGTCGATGGCCGTCACCACGCCGATGTCGCCGTTGTACACGCCCACGCCGGTCTTGCCGTCGTCCGTTTCCCACTCGATTTCGTAGTTGTTTTTCGTCTGCATGACCCGGTCCCCGACGCGGAAGATCACGTCGCGGGACTTTTTTTCCGCCTTTCCGGGCATTTTCGGATTCAGTGCCTCCTGCAGACCCGCATTGAGGATATCCGTCCCCGACAGCCCCTTTCTCGACGGGGTCAGCACCTGAATCTTCGGGACGATATCCGCCCCGTAGGAACGCGGCAGACGGTTCTGTACGAGGTCGATCACGGTCGCGGCAATCGCCTCTTCGCTTTCCCGGCGGAGATAGAAAAAGTCGGAATCCGCCCCGTTCCGGCTGGTGTCGGGCAGTTCGCCGGCGTTGATGCGGTGGGCATTGGTGATAATCAAGCTCTGTTCGGACTGCCGGAAAATGTCGGTCAGGCGGATGACGGGAAACGCGCCCGATTCGATCAGGTCGCCGAGGACATTCCCCGCCCCGACGGACGGAAGCTGGTCGCTGTCCCCGATGATAATCAGTCTGGCGCCGTTTTTGATCGCCTTCAGCAGGGATTCCATGAGCTGCACGTCGATCATGGATGCTTCGTCGATAATAACAACGTCCGCGTCGAGGGTATTGTTTTCGTCGCGCAGGAACTTGGAGCCGTGTTCGTCGGAAAAATCCATTTCGAGAAGGCGGTGGATCGTCTTCGCTTCATGCGAGGTCGCTTCGCTCATACGCTTTGCGGCACGTCCGGTCGGCGCGGCAAGGGCAACGTCAAAATCGAGAGCCTCGAAAATCGAAATCAGCCCCTTGATGATGGTCGTTTTCCCCGTACCGGGACCGCCGGTCAGGATCATCACGCCGTCGGCCATCGCCTGCGTGAGAGCTTTTTTCTGCATGGGGGCGTAGGTGATGCCGCTTTTCGCTTCGGACGATTCGATCATCCGGACGCTGTCGCGGGCGTTCATTTTGGGACAGCGTTCGCGGATCTGCTTCATTTTTTTGGCGATATAGGTCTCGGCGCGGTACATCAGCGGATCAAAAATATAGCGGGTACCGCCGAGTTCCAGCGGGATGAGCTTGAGCTTGCCGACCGCTTTTTCGATGCACTCCGCGACTTTTTCGGCATAATTCGTCTCTCCGGCAAACAGAAGCTCCACGGCGCACCGCAGAAGCTCCCGGTCGGGGATGCAGGTATGTCCGGAACGCACGGCTTCCTGCCGGAGAACGTATACCAGCCCGTGCATGAGACGTTCGTCCGAATCGGCAGCAAGTCCCATACCCATGGCAATCCGGTCGGCGCGGCTGAAGCTGATGCCGTGGAAGTCCTCGCACAGCCGGTAGGGATTGTTCCGGATGCGATCAACGGCGGCACCTCCCCATCGCTGATAGATTTTCATGGCGGTCTGCGGCGTAAAATAGTCGCGGCAGAACATCATGACGGAGCGCGCGCCGGAGATGGACTTGAAATTTTCACTGATGGCCTCGGCCTTTTTCTTGGTGATGCCGGGAATCTCGCTGAGCCATTCGGGGTGATTTTCGATGACGGAAAAGCTGTCCGTCCCGAACTGCTCGACGATTTTCTGCGCGGTTTTTGGGCCGATCCCCTTGACAGCCCCGGAACCGAGGTAGCGGAGGATATCGCCTTCCTCGGCGGGGAGCGTTTTGTCATAGGAATCGACCTTGAACTGCCGTCCGTAGGTCGGATGATTGGTCCACGTTCCGTAGGCGGTAATCTTGTCCCCCTCGGTGAGATAGGGAATGATCCCGACGACGGTCACAGGTTCGCCGAGGGAATCCTCGATCTCGCAGACGGTATATCCATTCTCTTCGTTCTGATAAATAATCGAATCGACGATCCCGGAAACAAACTCTTCGGGTTCCTTTTCGGGTGCATTGTTCGGCAGGGGTTCCTGCGGGTAAAAATTCTTCAAGCGGTCTGGTCTCCGGTAACTTTCTGAAATCGTACTTATATTATACCCGCTTTGTGGGGGTTTGTCAACGAAAACTTGAGTGGGGGAGGGGAACGTTGGGGGAACCTTTTTGAGGAAAAGGTTCCCCCAAACCCCTTCTAAAACCTTTTTAATCTGTTGTAGCCATTTGGTTATTGCAGATTTTTTCTTTTCTGGGGGATTTTCTTGGGTGCCTGCGCTGACATTTCGTTGATCCCATCCGCTGACATGATGTTGGTTTGAAATTCTTCGAAAATTATAACGGGGAAGTCAGGCTCCGCCAAGACCCTGACTTCCCACGCCGGAAGAGATACGTTGATGAAGTGCGTCACGTTTGAATTCAGCTACATACCGTCATCCCCCGCACTCCTTGGCTGACGCCGTTCGTGCTTTTCAAAGAAAACTGTATGTCAGCCAACCAAACGAACGCAAAGCGCGGACGGCGGGCGAGCCAAGACGCGCGGAAAACCAACAAACCGTAGCTGAATTCAAAAGTGACGTATTGTATCACGCAATCGTAATATGGCGTGGGAAGTCAGGGTCTTGGCGGAGCCTGACTTCCCCAGAACGATTTTCGAAGAATTTCAAACCAGCCCCACGTCAACGGGCCGAACACTCTTAAGCCGTACTCCACGGAATATTTCAAAAAATCCCCTCCCCATCATACCAGCCAAACAAACCGGCAACAACCGATTAAAAAGGTTTGGGAAGGGGTTTGGGGAAACCTTTTCCTCAAAAAGGTTTCCCCAAGAATTTGTACCCCACGATATTTTGTAACCCATCATTCCCCCTTGACAAAATACCAGCAATACGGTATAATTTGCAGGTAATTAATCACATTATATAGAAACAGGAAAAACACATGAAAACGTATTCCAGAAAACTCATGACCGCCCTGCTGGCGGCACTCATGCTCGCGTCGTCCATGGTTACGGCGTGCAGCGACAGCTCCTCTTCCGAAACAACCGTGCCCACGAACGAAGTCACCACAGCCGCAGACGCTTCCGGCGATACCGCTGCGGAAGAAACCGTTCCCGAAGAAACCGAACCGCAGTATGCCCTCGGACTGCCCGAACTCGATTATCAGGGCGCGGCTGTGACCGTCCTCGGATGGCAGCACTACGAAGACGTAGAATTCGATACCGAAGAACTCAACGGCGAAATCGTCAACGACGCCATCTTCCAGAGAAACCTCGACGTCGAGGAAAACCTCAACGTGACCCTCACCTTCCTCGAAGAAGGCGGACGTTCCGGCGACTCCAACTGGATGGCTCTCATCCGCAACGCAAACTCTGCCGGCGACGGCTCGTACGACTTCGTCGCGGGACACAGCAACAATATCGGCTCCCTGACGTACTCCATTCAGTTCCAGAATATGCTCGAGCAGGAACACTTCGACTTCGCCGCTCCGTGGTGGCGTGAAGCCCTGACCGAAAAGGCAACCGTTATGGGCAACCTCTTCTTCGCTACCGGCGATATCGCCCCCAGTTCCATCGGACGCAGCCAGGGGATGTTCTTCAACAGCAAGCTCCTCGAGGACTATAACCTCGAAAATCCCTACGAACTCGTTGTAAGCGGCGACTGGACCTTCGATAAGTTCACCGAAATGTGTACCGGTACCTACGTCGACCTCAACTCCAACGGTCAGGCGGACGAAAAGGCCGACCAGTTCGGCTTCGCCATCGACGGCGTTCAGGTGCAGGCCATCGGCCTCTGCTCCGGCTTCGTTTCCCTCGAAGCGGATGAAACCGGCAAGCTCTGCCTCTCCGAAAACTACATCTCCGAACGCGCGGTCAATCTGGTCGACCGCTGGTCGGCCTTCATGCACGCATCCAACGACACCACCTTCATCGCCGCAATCGACGATACCACCATCTTCAAGGAAGGACGCTCCGTCTTCTATGCGTTCCCGATGGCGATCATCAGCTCCGAACTGCGTGACCTCGACTTCGACCTCGGATTTGTTCCCTTCCCGAAGATCGACGAACAGCAGGAAGACTACGTTGTCTGCACCTCCAACGCCTACTCCCTCTGGGCGATCCCGCTCTCCGCAAAGGATCCGGCCATGAGCGCGGCCATCATGGAAAATATGGCGTACGAAGGCTTCCTGAACGTCATCCCCGCGATTTTCGAAACCTCCTATAAGGTCAAGTACAATACCACCGACTCTCAGCTCCAGTCGCAGGTATTCGATATCGTGCGCGGCAGCCTCATCTTCGATATCGGCCGTATCATGAACTCTTCGTTCAGCAATGTCTTCGGCCTGATCCCGGACGCGATCAACAGCAACAGCGGCCAGTTCGCCTCCAAGGTTGCAAGCAGCAAGAAGCCCATCAACAAGACCGTCGAAAAATGGATGGAAAAACTGGAAGGTTAACCTTTCATCAAAAAAACACCGTATCAGCGTGATACGGTGTTTTTCATTTGGATTCAGTTGACGTACGCCAGAATCGCTTCGACCGTTTCGGCGTTCACAAGGTACGCGATGGTCGATTTTTCCGGCGAGCCGTAATATGCCTCGTCGTGACCGGCATCCGCGCCGAATAAGAACGTGTACGACGTGTCCAGACGGTTCGTCGTTTCGTTGCCGTTCGCGTCCGTGGAGGTCACGGCGCGCTTGTAGGAAACCGTGATCTTATCGCTGTCGTCCAGCGCATACGTTCCCGTACGCTCGGTTTCGTCGGTGTAGTAATCCGCGCATTCGGTCAGCGTAATCTTCCCGAACAGATCAAACAGCGCGGCAATGCCGTCGGCATCGTCGATCACTGTTTCCGTACCGTCCTTGGTAACGGTGATGGAATTGATGTATTCCTTCTCAATATCGGTCGGCATCGTTTCCAGCTGGAGCAGATCGTCCAGATCGTAGTCGAAATAGGACGTCAGACCGGTGGAAATCGTGTACATCGCACCGTCCTTCATGAAGTAGTACATACCGCCGCCGAAGGAGTTGTAATCCCCGATGCGGTACTGATGGGAAACGCCGCCGTCGTAGGTGACTTCGATGGTATACGCGGGTTCTGCAAGACCGTAATCCGCCGGATCGCCTTCGTCAATGTGGTTCTGCACCCCGATCGTCGCAATTGCGTTCGCCATGGAAGCGACAATCTGCTGGTTGACAGGGAATCTGTCATCCGCCGTGAGCTTCCACTGACCGTTCACGACCTCCAGTTCAATCGGATCGGAACCGGCACGGCGGTAGGTCAGCCCGACCGTCGTGGTGTAGTCGTATTCGGCGATCATTTCCACGGCATTTGCCGCCGCATCAGCCGCCGCCTGTTCCGCCTCTTTCTTATCGTTCGCGGACGACAGCATCATGTACGCCGCCGCCAGAACGACAACAAAAATCAGCAGAACAATCAGGGGGAGGTATTTGTTTTTCTTTTTACGTTTGTTCATGGGTATATTCTCCGGAAATTACTTCTTTCTTCTCTTGAACCAGATCACGAAGCCCCAGACGAGGAACGCCAGCGGGATCACGAAGACCACAACGGGCGACCAGATCGCCACATCCGCACCGGTCACGGTGAGAGCTTCCACCTGCATCTGCTTGGCGATGATGGACAGGTTCGTCTTGTTCGCGCTCATCCAGTTGACCGTGGAGATGAACAGATCGGAGTTGCCTCCGGAAACGTACATATCCGCGTTTTCGTCGGAAATCGCCGGAGAGGAATACCATACAAACTTATAGGAATCCGAACGGGCACCGCTCGCTTCTCCGGCTACCGCCGCGCCGACATACACCATACCTTCAATGTCTTCGTCCGCCTTATCCAGCGTATCGGAGGTCAGATTCACCTTGACGTACGCATCCGCAGAGGTCGCCAGAAGCGGAATCACGTCTTTCGTACCGTCGGGAAGAATGCCGTGCGCCGCATTCATCAGCAGACGGTGATCCGTCGAGGACATCAGCGTGACGGGGCCGTCCATGGCCGTGGTGTTCACATTCGGAAGCAGGTAATGCGGATAGCCCATGTAGTTGTTCCGGTTCGTTTCCACAACGATGCCGTCCACGGATTCCATGCCCATGTACGCGGTCAGTTCCGCGAGGTTCGGCATCGCCGCTTCGCTGTAGGTGCCCGCGCCGGTCACGAGAATGATGTTCCCGCCTTCATCCAGGTAGGATTTCAGCATATCCACATCGGTCACGGACAGGTCGGAGGTCGGGTTGTTGATGAGAATGGACGAGCAGTCCGCCGGAATCACGTCCACGGTCAGCAGACTCAGTTCCGCCGCCGCTACGTTTTCGCTGGTAATGTATTCGGAATAGGTCGGACCGAGTGCCGTCTCGCCGTGACCGGTCAGGCTGTACATCGTCGGCAGATCATCGCGGGTGACATAGTCAATCGCCGTCGTGAACATCAGTTCCCCGTTGAAATAGGGCGTACCGGTCGGCATCTGACCGTAGTAATAGTAGTAATACAGCTCCTCTTCGGAATACTGGCGGGGATAAATTTCGCTGTAGTCAATCGCCATCGAACGCTTCGCGCTTTCCACGATCACGGAGTTGTCGCTGAGGGACTTGTCCGTGTAGTTCGAGACAAAGTTCGGATTGGACAGCGGGTCTACGGTCGAAACGTGAACGTGGGAGTTCAGGGCTTCATAACGTCCGAGAAGCTCCACGGTATTCGCAAGCTCCGCACCGCGCTGGGTGAGAATGTAGACATTGATGTCCTCGTCCACACCGGCGAGAATCTGTTCGGTCTCCTCGCTGATGGAATAAAGCTGGAGGCTCGACAGGTCATACTTCGTGTAGGTGGACGGAATTTCGGCGACAAACAGATTCAGGAGAATGACCGCCGCAAGAACGACTGCCGTCATCACCATGCTGAACGAGCCGATTTTGAGATATTTCTTGTTGACTTTGGTTTTCTTGGGTTCGTTGTTCATGTTGAATGTCCTCCTTTCATCAGTTCCAGCGTTTCTTTTCCATCGACTGAACCGTCAGATAAACGAACAGGCCGCAGACGGACAGGAAGAAAATGATCGCCGTCAGGTCGAACATCCCGTTCTGGAAGGTGGTCAGACGGTCAAACATAGAAACAGCCGTGAGAATTTCCGAAATCGCACCGGCAAACAGGCTGGAATCCACCGTGTAAACGCCGACAACACCCAGTGCCAGTACGCCGGTCACGCAGAGGGACACGACCGTGTTCTTAATCATGCTGTTGACGATCAGACCGATCACGGCAGCAATGGCAAGGAAGCCGATCAGGGAAACGGAAGCGTCGGTGGAAATCATGTTGGCAATGCCGGGCATGAAGTAGATCAGAAGGGTTACGGCAAGGCTGACAACCGCCGCAATGACCTGGCTTTCGGTCAGGGAGGAAATAAACATTCCGACGGCGATCAGCGACGCGCCGAGAAGGAAGAACGCCAGCAGCATCGAATACGCGGACGCGAGATGAACGGTGCCGAACGCAGCGAGCAGAAGGGGATAGAACGCCAGCACGCCGCAGGGGATCGCCAGAACCGTCACCATCGCAAGATACTTTGCCATGACGATGGAGGTCACGCTCATCGGAAGCGAATAGAGAAGCTGGTCGGTACGGCTGTGCTTTTCTTCCGCGATGGAACGCATGGTCAGCACGGGAATTGCAAGAAGGTAAACGAAGACAACCTGATTGAGGGTCACTTCAAAATTCGGATACAGCCCCTGAAGGTTGTACACGACGGTAAAAATTCCGGCCATCAGCAGGATAAAGCAGATGAACACCGGTCCGGTCATCCCGGTGAAATAGGTTTTCAGTTCCTTTTTGTATACAGCAGACATCATGTTCCTCCGGTTCAGTTGCCGCCGAACAGCGGTTTGTAGTCATCGTCGTCCCCGTTTTTCGCGGATTTTTCCGTTTTTTCGGGTTCCGCAGCTTCCGCGGGTTCTTCTTCCTCAACCGGAACGGGTTCTTCCGCAGGAGCCTTTGCTTCATCCGCAGGAAGTTCTTCGGTCACATCGGGTTCGACAGCGGTCGGGTCAAAGTGATCGCCGGTGAGTTCGAGGAAGACCTTTTCGAGGGTGACTTCTTCGAATTCCATCGACAGGATCGACACCTTCGCGTCGGCAAAGCGGAAGAACAGGTCTTCGCGGATATCCACTTCCTTCTGCATCGCAATGCGCGCGTGAACCCGTCCGAGTTCGCCGGATTCCAGTTCCGCAAGTTCCGCGTCGGGAATCGCTTCGATGAGGCGGCGGATCTTGTCCTCGTCCCCGCGCGCGATGAGATCGACGTAGTTCTTGCCTTCGTAAAGTTTGGTGAGATTTTCGAGGGTGTCGCTCGCAACGATGCGCCCTTTGGCGATGATAATGACGTAATCGCAGACTGCGGAAATTTCGGTCAGGATATGGCTGGACAGGATAACCGTGTGATTTTCGCCGAGTTCGCGGATCAGTTCGCGGATCTCGATGATCTGACGGGGGTCAAGACCGACGGTCGGTTCGTCGAGGATAATGACCTCGGGATCGCCGATGATCGCCTGTGCAATGCCGACACGCTGTTTGTACCCCTTGGAGAGATTCTTGATAAGCCGGTCGGCGTACGCGGTCAGTCCGGTCTTGGAGACAGCGGCATCGACCGCCTTGTAGAGATTGTCGCCGCGCAGACCCTTGGCACGTCCGACGAATTCGAGGTATTCGTAAGGGGTCATATCCATGTACAGCGGGGGCTGTTCGGGGAGATAGCCGATCATCGCCTTGGCTTCGACGGGGTCTTCGTAGATGTCGTAGCCGCCGATGGTGACTTCGCCTTCGGTTGCGGCGAGACAGCCGGTGATGATGTTCATGGTTGTGGATTTTCCGGCGCCGTTGGGGCCGAGGAAGCCGTAGATGCGGCCTTTCTCGACGGTGAAGCTGACGCCGCGCACGGCGGTATTGTCGCCGTAGCGTTTGACGAGGTTTTTGACTTCAATCAAAGCAGGATTCCTCCGGTAATTATATGTTAAATTTAATATTGACGTTTTTATATTATATCACGTTATGCTTACAAAGTCTTGAATAAACTGACAATTTTTAAAGAAGCACACCTTCGGTGTGGAAGGCAGAAAAATGACCGTTCCGGTCATTTTTCAATTTTATGTCCCTGCGCGGGACGGCGCATAAAGGGGCTCAGACGCCGCCCCTTTATGAATTCCCGGCTTGACGTATGTGGGACTCGCCCTTGAGGGCTCAGACATACAGCGGTTTGCACTCAGCAAATCGCACGGAAGAACAGAAATACAGTTTATCAAAAAGGTGGAACCTAAATTTGCAGTTTTCCCTCACGGCTGTTTCTACTGAACATACAATTTGGACAGATTTGTACCCAACCTTGTCTCTTCCTAACAATTTGAATGCGGGCAAACCGCTATCTGTCCGAGGCCTTAAGGCCGAGTCCCACGAACGCCTTCTAAGCCGGCAATTCACAAAGGGGCGGCGTCTGACGGAGTTCACTACGTGAACTCCATTTGTGCGCCCGCCGCGTAGGCGATTAATTTTGAAAAATGTCCGAAGGACATTTTTCTTCCTTCTATTGCAAATTATATCCCCATGATGTATAATATTAAGTGATATCCATTTTTAAGACAAAGTTTTCACTTGAAGTTCCAAGCGAAAGGTACAGGTTATTACAGAATGAGCAAAGACATCGGCATTGACCTCGGGACGGCCTCCGTTCTCGTGTATGTCAAAGGTAAGGGCATCGTTATCCGCGAACCCTCCGTTGTTGCAATTGATAAAAATACCGATAAAATCCTCAAATTCGGGCGCGAAGCCCAGATGATGCTCGGCCGTACGCCCGGCAATATCACCGCGATCCGCCCTCTCCGTGACGGCGTTATCAGTCAGTACGAAGTTACGTTCCGCATGATCCAGCACTTCATCAAACGTGCCTGCGGCGGTTCCGTCATCTTCAAGCCCCGCGTCATTATCTGCGTCCCCTCCGGGATCACCGAAGTCGAAGAACGCTCCGTCGTGGATGCCGCGACTCAGGCGGGTGCCAAGCGTACCTACCTCATCGAAGAACCCGTGGCGGCCGCGATCGGTGCCGGAATCGACATCTCCGCTCCCAACGGCCACATGGTCGTGGACATCGGCGGCGGTACGACCGACATCGCGGTGCTGTCTCTCGGCGGCGTGGTCGTTGCCGAATCCATCAAGGTGGCAGGCGACAAGTTCGATGAAGCCATCATCCGGTACGTCCGCCGGAAGCACAATATCCTCATCGGCGAACGGACGGCGGAAGAAATCAAGATCAAGATCGGCTCCGCGTGGCCGCGCGAAGAACCCCGCTATCTCGATGTCAAGGGACGCTGTCTCATTCAGGGACTGCCCCGCGTGGTACGGATTCATTCGCAGGAAATCCCCGACGCGCTCGAAGAACCTATCACGTCCGTGATCGAAGCGGTCTGCTCCGTCATTGAACGGACACCGCCGGAACTGATCGGCGATATTCTCTCGAACGGCATTGTCATGACCGGCGGCGGAAGCCTGCTGTACGGTCTTGACCGGCTGATTTCGTATGCAACCGGCATCCGCACACGCGTTGCGGATCATCCGATCCAGTGCGTTGCCATCGGAACAGGCAAAAGCCTTGACAATATCTCGCATATTCCCGAAGGTTCCATCAATATCAGCCGGACGCGCGCATAAATTTCAGCTTCACCTTGTCCGCCGAAAAGCTTTGATCGACCTTTCTCGAAAGGTCGCAGGTTCCAAGGACAGCGTCCTTGGTCGCGGACCGCAGTCCGCGAAACTCCCTGGATATCAACAGGGGTTCGCTTCATCCCTCAGCTGCATCTGAAAAAACGAGGTATTCTTCCCTCCACGCGCAAGCGTCCCCCAGAAACTTTCCATAATTCTATAAAATCTAAATGTTCATTGAAAGGCGTTTGTGTGACAGTTATCTGATAATTTTCCGCAGACGTTTTTCCACTTTAATCAAGGATGGTGAAATCATGACCGCTTCCCTTCCCGACCTTTCTTCCAAATCCGCCCGCTCCGACTTCTGGCGGCGGTACGGACGGCTTCTCCTGACCATCGCGTGCCAGAACGTCATCGTCTACGGTGTCAACCTGCTCGACAACATTATGATCGGACGGTATTCCGAACTTGCTCTGTCCGGCGTGTTCATCGTCAATCAGCTCCAGTTCCTCCTCCAGATGATGCTGAACGGCGTTGCCGACGGTACGGTCGTCATTTCCTCCCGTCACTGGGGCGAAAAGAACATCGACGGCATCAAGAAAACCGCCGCGTGTGCGCTGATGATCGGACTTGCCCTCTCCGGCATCATGATGATCGCCGCCCTCGCAGCACCAACTGCCCTTCTGTCCATCTTCACGGACAAACCCTACGTCATTGAAGAAGCGACCAAATACCTCCGTATCGTCTGCTTCTCCTACATCTTCTTCGCCGCAGCGCAGGTTATGCTCGGGATGCTGCGAAGCGTCGAAACCGCTATGGTCGGCTTTGTCGGCTCCTGCGCGGCTCTGCTTGTCAACCTCGTCCTGAACTATATGCTTATTTTCGGGAAATTCGGCGCACCGGAACTCGGCATCCGCGGTGCCGCCATCGCAACGCTCGTCTCCCGGATCGTCGAAACCGGCATCATCGTCGGCTACCTCGCCTTCTTTGACAAAAAACTCAGGGTCAAAGCCGTCGAAATGTTCCGCACATCGAAGGAAGCCGTCGGCAAGTTCCTCCGCGTGAGCCTGCCCGTCGTCCTGTCCGGTACCTCGTGGGGGATCGCCATGGGGATGCAGACCGCCATTCTCGGCCGTCTCACCGACCCGGTCATCTCGGCGAACAGCATCGCGTCCACGGTGTTCCAGATCATCTCCGTCTTCTCCTACGGTTCCGCAACGGCGGCATCCGTCATGATCGGCAAAACGATCGGCGAAGGCAAGGACGCGGGTGCAGACGTACTGAAAAAGGAAATCATGCACCGCGCACACGTTCTGCAGATCGTCTTCCTGTGCATCGGTACAGCGACGGGAATCACGCTGTTCCTGTTCAAGGACTTCATCATCGGGTTCTACAACATTACGCCGGACACGGTCACGCTCGCCGTCCAGTTCATGACGGTGCTGTCGGTGACGGTCATCGGCTCGTCGTACCAGATGCCCTGCCTGACGGGGATCGTGCGCGGCGGCGGCGATACGAAATTCGTCCTGTTCAACGATATCATTTTCATGTGGGGGATCGTTCTCCCGTCTTCGTTCGCGGCGGCGTTCATCTTTGAACTGCATCCGATCTTCATCTTCATATGCCTCAAAGCCGACCAGATTCTGAAATGCTTTGTGGCAGTCGTGAAGGTCAACAGCGGAAACTGGATGAAGAAAATCTGATTTTCGCCCCTGCTACTGCCGGTTGCGGAAGTGACAGCCTTTGTCGCTTGACCCGCAACCGGTTTTCTGTTACAATACAGGCAGAACATTCTCCATGAAACGAGGTTTCTCCAATGAAACTGAACGAAAAAATCTACGACTGCCGGAAAAAAGCCGGACTTTCCCAGGACGCGCTTGCCGAACAGATCGGCGTGTCCCGGCAGGCGGTCTCCAAATGGGAAATCGGCTCCGCGCAGCCCGACCTTGACAACATCGTCGCACTGGCGAAGGTCTTCGGCGTAACGACCGACTGGCTGCTGACCGACGACGAACCGGACCCCGGTACGGACAATGAACAGCCGGCGGAACCCTCGAAATCCTCCGCGCCCGCCTATCCCGCATGGGTGGACGACCTCCCGCAGTCTCTGAGCCGGATGCTGAAACGCTACGGCTGGATCGTCGGGGTGTATGTGTCCGTGATCGGCGCAATGTTCACGGGGATGGGTGCGCTCGGGCGTTTCCTTGTGAAGCAGATGTTCTCATTCAATACCGCCGCCCCGTACGGCGAATTGCAAATCACCGTCGAAGACGGAATGACACTGACCCCCGATATGGAAGCCGCGATTCTGGCTGAAATCGGCGGTTCCTTTGGATATTCCGACCCGTTTTCCGGAATGATGTCCGGATTCATGGAAAACAACCCCGTCAGCATTCTCTGCGGATTCATCATGATCGTCGGGATCGTGATGATCCTCACCGGTATTGCCGTTGCCGTTCTGCTGAAACGGTACAGCGAATAAAATCAGGTGCGGAACCCATCCGGGAACCGCACCTTTTTGTATGTCCGTTATTCCTTTGTATAGTCCCGTTTTTCGCCCGCGAACAGTTCGTATTTTGCCAGAATCGCCTGCATTTTCGGCAGATCCTTCACCTTTTCGTAAACCGCGCTTTCCCGGATGTACGCCAGTTCCCGCGCCACTTCGTTCACCTGCGAACCGCTTGTCGTCTTTGACATATCCTGCATATATCCGCGTACGAGGAACGATGTGTGGACACTCATCCGCGGAAGATCATCGTATTTCTTCGCATGATAAAAGCCCGTTTCATAATGTTCCAGTGCGGACGGGATATCGTCAAGCTGCACATACCGGTTGGCAATCCAGAGATGCAGTTCACACAGGTCGTAGTGACAGAAGCCGTAGTCGCCGTCGTCGAAGACCAGCTCAATCACGGCAACCGCTTTTTTCAGCAGACGTATCTGTTCGGCAGGGTCAGGTGCGTACAATCCGGCATTGCGGATTTTGACCTGCAGATCGTGCATGATCTCCCATGTGTTGTCCCGTGCCTGCTTCCACCACTCGTCCGAGCCGCGTTCCCAGATGTTTTCGAGTTCCCATTCCTGCGTCAGGTACGACGGCGGGAACCGTTTTGCCGTTTCGACCGCCTTGTCAATCTGCCCGTCCACCACATACAGTCCGCCGAGGATGGACAGTGCGGCATACCGGGGCGAATCGGCGGTACATTCGTTCAGCACGCGGTCGCAGAGGCGGTAGAGTTCGTCCTTGTGGACTTCGTTGCCGTAAGGTTCTTCGTGGTTCGGGTCATAGTTGAGCTGCCACATATATTCCTCGACGATGCGCCAGTCGTTGGGGAACTCTGCGTACGCCTGCATCATGAGGTCGAATTTTTCGTGATTCTTCCCGATGGCACCGAGACGGTGGTATTCGTCGAGGATGGATTGGATTTTCTGCTCATTCTTTGCGGCATCGAAGCCGAGAAGTTCGTCCGCAGACACGCCGAAATAGGACGCGAGCGGGAGAATCATCGTGATGTCGGGCAGCGTTTCGCCGCGCTCCCATTTGGAAACGGCGGGGGTGGAGACGTTCATGTACTCCGCGAGGGTCTCCTGCGTGATGCCGCGTTCGCGGCGCAGGCGTTTGATGGTTTCGCCGATGGTAAGGTTCATGAGGTGTACCTCGTTTCTGTTGGATTGGAACGACCGGTTGTTCTGGGGATAGTATACCGGATTCCGGGAAGATGTGCAAGGTACACGCAGGAAACGGGGATTAATCAGGGGTTAAAAAAATGAAGTTATACGGTGATATCGGGAAGAGAATCCGCTTTGGTGAGGATGTTGCGGAAGCGGTCGGTATTGCGGATAGAATCGAATTCCTGTCGTGCAAGGGTTCGGAGCAAATCGTCTCTGGCATTATAGGCATCCTTCGCCATCTCGCCGCTCACACCACGCAGAAGCGGAACGTCAAAGTGGATGCCTTTCCTCCAGTTTTCCGCCATTGCGACTTTATCATCGTACATTTTTTCAAGCCAGTCCATTGCTTCGTCCGTTCTGCCGAGCTGAAGCGAAAATGCCGCCAACCGACCCTGATACGGTTCGTCCACAAAAAACGGCATCCGATAGGAATATTCCCCGTATACACTGCAAATGGTATCATAAAAAGTGTGACAAACGGAGTAAGCATCCTCAAGCTTCCCCTGCTTCCGGTAGGCGATACTGAGCCATGCAATTTCAAATTCCAGATTCCGGAGATACGCATAGATATTTTCACACCGAGCCTGTATCTCTTTCTCCAAATCACTGTGATGAATGATCGTGGCTACTCCCTGATTTTTCGGAAGAAATGCTGTCTGTTCCTCCGCTTTCTCAAATTCCTTTGCCTTTGTATACAGCATCACAAGATACCCGTGAGCGTCCTGTAATTGATTCACATCCCTGCTGCTGTTAAGAACTACATCCGCCGCACGTTTACATTCACAATAAATCTCATAAAACCGCTGTTTTTCTTCCGGGTCCTCCGAATACCTGAACATACAGACCCCGCAGGAAAGAACCTCCGAAAGAAGCCGAAGATTGTTCGGGTATGTCTTCAGTCCTTCCCGAAGCCGTTCCCAACGGACTGCATACGCCGCCTCCGTCTGCTCTCTTGTGTATGCCGTTCGAACCGGTAAAAAGGCTTCCTCAATAATTTTCTCCACCTCCGCGTCATTATCCACACCGAATGTGCCGAACAACACATCCGTGGATACGCCAAACACGTTCGCAAGCGGGACGATCTGCGAAATATCTGGCAGTCCCGCCTCGCTCTCCCAACGGCTGACCGCCTGCGAGGTAATATTGAGCTGTTGCGCAAGTTCTTCCTGCGTGAGATTCCGTTCCTTTCTCAGACGACGGATCGTCTGTCCGATCGATACTGTCATAATCGTCTCCTTTGAAAAATAAAAATTCCGGTACCGTTGTACACAGTATACCCGAAATTCTTTCAGATGTAAAGCGATACAACTCATACCGGAATCCAACGGAGCATTGGATTTTGAAGTAATATCTGTTCGACGGATTTCCATATTCCCCGGCTTCCCGTTGTCATTCCGAGGACTTATCTCTTGAAATTACAGCGTTAGTTCTTGTCCGAGGAATCTTTGCACTCTCCTGTGTAAACCGTAAGGAATGTCTGTGTGCCGCTCCTCTATTCAGCTTCAAAGGTTCAACTTTGTACATAACGAATAATCTGCTATTCCTTTATTGGTACAAAGTGTTCGTAAAGACAAAGTGTAACCTCTGAAGCTGAAATTGTTCGATAACCACGGACATCACCTACGGCTGACACAGGAGAGTGCAAAGATTCCTCGGACAAGAACTTCAGTTATAATTGTTCGTGATAAGTCCTCGGAATGACAAAGGGAAGCTGAAATTTACAGTTTCTCTGTCGAACTCACGTTATTTATCCCAGCATCTCCCGAATCTTCTCCGCTGCCGCGTCCGCTAATTTCGCGTGATCCGCCTTGGAATAGTGCAGACCGTCGATTTCGTTCAGTTCGAACCCAAGTTCCGCGCAGTCGAGGAAGCCGCAGCCATACTTTTCCGCAATCGCCCGGTACTTTTCCCCGAGCTGTACGCTCTTTTCATACGCTTCCGGCCCGAAGTTGAAGCCGTACAGCAGGTCGCCGATCTTCGGATGGGTCGGATGCGGTGCGATCAGCAGTACCTTCGGCGCGGGATAGCCGTAATACTGCGTTCCGCACGCCGCGACGAGCTTCTCCATCCCGCACGCGATCATCCCGGCGGTCAGGTGGAACATGTGCTTCAGTTCGTTGCAGCCGAGCTGGAGTACGACCAGATCGAGCGGTGCGTGCGTATCCAGTGCAGTCTTCAGTCCGGTCAGGCCGTGGCGGTTTTCGAAATACGGATCGTCCCACATCAGCGTACGCGCGTTGAGAGCGTCCTCGATGACGTGATACCCTTCCCCGAGGATCGTCCGCACGCGCCCCGACCAGCGTTCGTCCGCCGTCATGCGCTGCGCGGTATCGAGTTCGGGAAGATAGCGTTCCATATCGTAGCCCCATGTATTGGAGTCGCCGAAAATCAGGATGTTTTTCATGGTGATTTGATTTCTCGGGGAAAACTTTTTTTCGAAAAAGTTTTCCCCGAACCCCTTTCAAAAAACTTTAAACTATATGGTTTGACAAAGTGTGTGCAAAGCGTTTGTTCTGATGGTTTTATTATAATAGATGGGTTTGTACTTTGTCAAGGCATCGGCTTTCTTTTCGTGAAAAATCAAAAAACCTCGCGGGTCGGAGCATGACCTGCGAGGTTTTCAGAGGATAGAATTATCCGAAATTACTGCATGTTGTTCAGCTTGAGAGTGAACTGGCTCTTCTTGTGAGCAGCGTTGTTCTTGTGGAGAGTACCACGAGCTGCTGCCTGGTCGATCTTCTTGACTGCATCCTTGTATGCAGCTTCTGCTGCTGCCTTGTCACCGGATTCAACAGCGAGGTTGAACTTCTTAACGGTGGTACGGAGGCTGTTCTTGAACATCTTGTTCTGGAGGGTCTTAGCGGAAATAACCTTTACGCGCTTCTTAGCGGACTTAATGTTAGGCATGGATTTTGTCTCCCTTTCAATTTTTTTACGGTTTGATTACCGAAACAATCCGTCTTGCGCCTGAGAGGGTGCGCAGTCAGGACAATATCATACAGTATGATATTTTATCACAGTCCGTGAAAAAATTCAAGTCTTTTCTAAAAATTTCCGCCGGAAAATCAGCGAAAATTTCCGGTTCTTTTTCCGAAATTTTAGGTATATTTTTTCCGCAGATTTTTCCGTTTGGCTTGTTCTGCGAAGCAAAGTGTGGTATAATAATATATTATCATGAAATTGGTGTTTCTGATGATATAAAAAATATCTATTACTTGGTATCGTTTTATTTTATAATTCATTCAAAACGCTGCCATTTCTGCGAAAGGTCGTGCATAGATTTTGAAATACTTCGTTCTTATTCCCGACGGCATGGCGGACACTCCCGTCCCGTCTCTCGGAAACCGTACTCCCATGGAAGCGGCGCACAAGCCTTCGATGGATGCTCTTGCCGCGAAATCCCTCTGCGGCCGCGTTCTCAACGTGCCGGACGGCATGGTCCCCGAAAGCGACACCGCCAACCTCGCCATTCTTTCCTACGATCCCCGCACTTACTCCAAGGGACGTTCCCCTCTGGAAGCGATGAGCCAGGGACTTGAAATGTCCCCCGCCGACACCGCGCTCCGCTGCAATTTTGTCACCCTCTCCGGCGACGCCGAAACCGACGTTTACGAAGACCGCGTGATCCTCGACCACAGTTCCGACGAAATCACCACCGCCGAAGCCGATGAACTGGTCAAAGCTCTCAATGAAGCCCTTCCGATGCCCGGACGTGTCCTGCACACCGGCGTCAGCTACCGCCACTGCCTCCTCTGGGAAAATGCCTGCGAAACCTACGATTTCATGCGTCCGCACGACATTCTCGGCAAGGTGATCGGCGATTATCTCCCGAAAGCGGACAACGGCGGCGCGGAATTTCTCGCGTACATGAAGGAAGGCGCGAAGGTTCTCGAACATCATCCCGTCAACGAAGCCAGACGTGCGCGCGGACTTCGTCCCGCCAACTCGCCGTGGCTGTGGAGTCCCGGAAAGAAGCCGGCTCTTCCGTCGTTCCCGGAAAAATGGGGCGTACGCGCGGCGATTATCTCCGCCGTGGACCTCATCAAGGGCATCGGCATCTGCGCGAACTGCGACGTTATCGACGTGGAAGGCGCGACCGGCAACTTTGCGACCAACTACACCGGCAAGGCGAATGCCGCCATTGACGCGTTCAAAAACGGCTGTGACCTCGTCTACGTCCATGTGGAAGCCCCCGACGAATGCGGTCACCGCGGCGAAGCGGACGTGAAGGTTGCGGCGATCGAAAAGATCGACTCCCTCATTCTCGCGCCGGTTCTTGACTATCTGGAAACGTCCGGCGAAGACTTCCGGATCCTCGTTCTTCCCGACCATCCGACGCCCATTGCCACCCGCACACATTCCTCCGAACCCGTCCCGTTCTTCCTGTACGATTCCGGAAAAACCGAAACCGGTGTGGACGTTTACACGGAAGCCTCCTGCGCGGCGAAGGAACTGTATATCCCCGACGGAAGTACCCTGCTCTCTCACATGATCGAAAAATAAGGGGGATATCATGGACAACGAAACCAGAACTCCCGATACCCAAACCGAAACGCCGGACGAAACTCCGAAGGAAAAACGCACGCTCCGTGATTATCTCGGCGACATCTATGAACTGCTGGAAATGCTCGGCGTTGTCTCGGCGACCATCATGATTATGTTTGCGTTCGTGTTCCGCCTGAACATCGTGGATGGACATTCCATGGATGTGACCCTCGCGCACGGCGAATACCTCGGCGTTTCCGATCTGTTCTACGAGCCCACCCCGGGCGATATCGTAATCGTCCACAAGATCAACGCCGACCCGTACGACAATCCGATCGTCAAGCGCGTCATCGCCACGGAAGGCCAGACCGTGGATATCGACTTTTCGACGTGGACGCTCCGCGTGGACGGCGAAGTCATCGACGAACCGTACCGCTATCTGTCCGACGATGTACTCCTCACCTCTGACTGGACGTTCCCGGTCACGGTCGGAGAAAACGAAATTTTCGTCATGGGAGACAACCGGAACCATTCCGCCGACAGCCGCACCGAAGAGATCGGCATGATCGACGAACGCTGCGTCATCGGCAAAGCCTACGTCCGCATCTTCCCCATGAACAAATTTGAAGTATTCGAAAACCCGAGAAATGACTAAGGACTAAGGGTGAATGACGAATGACTATGTCCAAACCTCCCCTTTGTCTGCTGACGGAAAATCCGGACAGCCATTCACCATTAGTCCTTACCCCTTAGCCAAGGAGATATTATGCCTTCACAGACGATTCAGTGGTTTCCGGGGCACATGGCGAAAACGCGCCGTCTGATTACGGAAAATCTGTCGCAGGTCGATATCGTGATCGAACTGCTCGACGCGCGTATTCCCAAAAGCTCCAAGAATCCCGAAATTGACAAACTGCTCAATACCAAACCCCGCCTGATCCTGCTGACCAAATCCTCCCTCGCCAACGCTTCCGCGACGAAACAGTGGGAGGCGTACTACGCCGCTCTTGCCGCAGAAAAGAAGTTCTCCTGCGCCGCTCTTGCCGTGGACACCGTCACCGGCGAAGGCGTCAAGGAAATCGCTCCCATGATCCGCAAAGTCCTCGCGGAAAAGCTCGAACGCTACGCGAACAAAGGTATGGAAGGCCGCAAGATCCGCGCGATGATGGTCGGCATCCCGAACGTCGGAAAATCCTCCCTCATCAACCGTCTCAGCGGCGGCAAGCACGCCCGCGTGGAAGACCGTCCCGGCGTGACCCGCACCAAGCAGTGGGTGACAACCTCTATCGGCATCGAACTGCTCGATATGCCCGGCGTTCTCTGGCCGAAATTCGAGGACAGCACCATCGGTGAAAACCTCGCGTTCACCGGCGCGATCAAGGATGACATCCTTGATATCGAAGAACTCGCCTCCAATCTCTGCGCGCGCCTGTATACGACCGTTCCCGATCTGTTCTGCGCCCGCTACAAGCTCGACCGTGCGGCTCTGACCGAATACACACCGTACGAACTTCTCTGCGCCGTTGCGAAAAAGCGCGGATTCCTCATCTCCGGCGGCGAACTCGACACCGAACGCGCGTCCGACATTGTTCTCGATGAATTCCGCGAAGCAAAAATCGGACGCATCACGCTCGAACTTCCCGAAAAAAAGCCGGCTCCCGCAAAAAAGCCCGAACCGAAGCAGGAAGTTCCCGCAGAAACAACGGACAACGGTGACAGCAATGAGTGAACTTGCCGTTTTTGACGCCGGGTATGCCGCGCAGTACGGCATTGTCTGCGGAACGGACGAAGCCGGTCGGGGGCCTCTCGCGGGCCCTGTCGTTGCTGCGGCGGTCGTTCTTCCGGAGGGACTGGTCATCGAGGGACTGAACGACTCGAAAAAACTGACCGAAAAAAAGCGCGAGGCACTGTACGACGAAATCCTCGAAAAAGCCGTCGCTTACGGCATTGCCCACGCCACGCATGAGGAAATCGACGAAATGAACATCCTCGCCGCGTCCCTCATGGCGATGCGCCGCGCGGTGACAATCGTCCGCGAAACCGTCACACCGGACGTGATCCTCGTGGACGGCAACCGGAACACCGATTTCGGCATCCCGAGCATTCCGGTGGTCAAAGGGGATGCTCTGTCGCAGTCGATCGCGGCGGCGTCCGTCCTTGCGAAAGTGACCCGTGACCGGATGTGCGCGGACTACGAAACCGACTATCCCGGCTACAATTTTGCAAAGCACAAGGGCTATCCCACGCCGGAACACAAGCTCGCCGTCTACATGAACGGGCCGTGTCCGATCCACCGGAAGTCGTTCCTGCGGTTTCTGGAACGGGACAAGGATAAGCTGGAAGCGGCGAAGCAGAAATTCCTCGAAAAACAGCCGAAATAAAAAATAAATGGACACAAAAACCCTCGGAATCTCCGGTGAAACGACCGCCGCCGCGTATCTGGAATCGCGCGGATTCCGCATTCTGCACCGGAATCTGCACATCGGTCACGCGGAGATCGACCTCGTCGCGGAAACCGACATTTTTCTCGTGTTCGCCGAAGTCAAAACCCGGCGGCAGATTCCCGGCTCGTCCGCACCGTTCGGAACCCCTGCGGAAGCCGTGGATGCGAAAAAACAGGCGATCCTCGTCCGTGCGGCGGAAGCGTACCTCGCCGAACACGCGCCGGATAAATTCTTCCGCATCGACGTGATCGAGGTCTACGCCGATCCGAAGGTTCCGGATTACCGCGTTCTGGATGTGCGGCATTTCGAGAACGCCGTCCGCAAAACCGGAAAATTCTCAAGAAAATCAACCTACAATCTCTGAAATTCCGCAAAGGAAGCATATCATGAACTACAGAAGCACAAGAGACTTTGGCAGTCTCCCCCACACCGTATCCGCCGCCGAAGCCATCAAGGAAGGGCTTGCACCGGACGGCGGCCTCTACATCCCCTGTGAAATTCCCGCGCTGACCGCAGACGATCTGACCGCTCTCGCGGCAATGTCCTACGAAGACCGCGCGGCATACATCCTCGCAAAATTCCTCGACGACTACGACCGCGAAGGCCTGGTTTCCGACTGTCACGCAGCGTATTCCAAAGAAAAATTCGCCGAAGTTTCCGGGGAAAATTATCTCTCCGGCGGCGCGGCTCCTCTTTATAACCTCGACGACAGCACCTATGTTCTCGAACTCTGGCACGGTCCCACGTCCGCATTCAAGGACATGGCTCTCCAGATCATGCCCCGCCTTCTCTCCCGCGCACTGAAAATGACCGGTGAGACGCGTACCGCGCACATCCTCGTAGCGACCTCCGGCGACACCGGCAAGGCAGCTCTCGAAGGATATGCCGACGTGGACGGCGTGAAGATCACCGTTTTCTATCCCGTGGACGGGGTCAGCCGGATGCAGAAGCTCCAGATGACGACCACGCTCGGCGGCAACGTCTATGTCGCGGCGGTCAACGGCAACTTCGACGACGCGCAGAACGGCGTGAAGGCCATCTTCGGCGACGCGTCTTTCGCGGACAAGGCGAACGACAGCGGTTTCTTCTTCTCCAGTGCAAACTCCATCAACTGGGGTCGTCTCGCGCCGCAGATCGTGTACTACGTTTCCGCATACCTCGATCTCGTGAACAGCGGAAAAATCAAGTCCGGCGAACCGGTGAACGTCTGCGTTCCGACCGGCAACTTCGGCAACATTTTCGCGGCGTACATCGCGCGTGAAATGGGCATTCCGCTGGCGAAGCTGATCTGCGCCTCCAACAGCAACAACGTCCTGACGGACTTCCTGAACACCGGCGTGTACGACCGTACCCGCGAATTCCACAAGACGATTTCCCCGTCCATGGACATTCTGATTTCCAGCAATCTGGAACGTCTCCTGTCCGTCTGCGGCGGCGCGGAACTGACCGGCAAACTGATGGCGGAACTCAAATCCACCGGTAAGTATACGGCTCCCGACGCGCTGATGGCAGCAATCCGCGAAACCTTCGCCGGCTGCTGCATGAGCGAAGACGAAACCCGCGAAACCATCCGCGAAATCTTTGACGCACATCATTACCTCATCGACACGCACACCGCGGTCGGCATGGGCTGCGTGAAGAAGTACCGTGCGGAAACCGGCGACAATACGCCCGTGATTCTCGCATCCACGGCAAGCCCGTACAAGTTCGCGGCGGATGTCTGCGGCGCGCTCGGTCTGGAAACCGGCGACGATATCGAAGGCATCCTGAATACCCTGTCCGCGAATACGGACACAGCAATTCCCTCCCCGCTGACGGCACCGCTTTCCCTGCCCGTCCGCTTCACGGAAACGATCGACCCGTCGGAAATGCCCGCGCTGGTCTTCCGCGTATAATGGCAGTCTGGGCAATCGCCGACCTGCATCTGGCGCACACGGTCAACAAACCGATGAACAAATTCGGCCGCCGCTGGACAGGTCACACGGAAAAAATCGAAACCCGCTGGCGTGCGCTGGTGGAAAACGGCGACACAGTCATCGTCCCCGGCGACATTTCGTGGGGAATGACGCTGGACGAAGCGCGGAATGATCTCGCGTTCATCGAACGTCTGCCGGGAAAAAAGCTGCTCTCGCGCGGCAACCACGACTACTGGTGGGCATCGCTTGCAAAAATGCACGCACTCTGCGAAGCGGAAGGCTTCACCACGCTGGAATTCATGCAGAACAGCGCACATCCTGTGGAAAACCTCATTCTTGCCGGCTCGCGCGGCTGGTACATCGAGCAGCGGCTCCAGAATACGCCGATGCCGACAGACTACGAAAAGATCGTCGCACGGGAATGCCTGCGGCTGGGGATGTCCCTCGACGAAGCGGACAAACTGAAAGCGGCGAATCCGGACGCGGAAACGGTCGTTTTCCTGCACTTTCCGCCCGTTTTCGGCGACTTTATCTGCGAACCGCTCGTTGAGGTACTGAAATCGCGCGGCATCCGCGACTGTTATTTCGGCCATATCCACGGGGTATACAACGTTCCGGGGAATTTCGAGCACGAGGGAATCCGGATGCACCTGATCTCGGCGGATTTTCTGGATTTTTATCCGGTAAAGGTGGGGTAAATTCCCAAGCAAATCCCCGCCGTTCCGCTCCGTTTTGTACACCCTTGTCAAAGTGCAATAAGATTTCACAAAATATTCAAATTCTTTTCCGCATTTGTCATTGACAATATGAGAAAAAAACTGTAAAATATAAAAAGCTGTGTAAACAATCAATATATGTAGATACAATCAAGGAGAATAGCAGAAATGAGCCTCATTTCCAATGAAACCATCGCTGTAAACCAGAAGAAGGTTACCTTCAGCGTTGACAAAGCAACCTTTGAAACCGCCATCAACAAGGTATACAAGAAGGCTGTAAAGAACATCACCATCCCCGGCTTCCGTAAGGGCAAGGCTCCCCGTGCGCTTGTTGAAAAGATGTACGGTAAGGAAGTATTCTACGAAGACGCCATCAACGAAATCATTCCCGACGCATACACCGCTGCTATGGAAGGCTGCGAAGACAAGATCGTAAGCCGTCCCGAATTCGACGTTGAAACCATCGACGAAAACGGCGTTGTTCTCACCGCTACCTACTTCGTAAAGCCCGAAGTTGAAATCGCTGATTACCTCGGCATCCCCGCTGAACGCCCGGTTGTCAAGGTTACCGAAGAAGAAGTTGCCGAAGAACTGAAGAAGGTTCAGACCCGCAACTCCCGTATGATCGAAGTTACCGACCGTGCGGCTCAGATGGACGACATCACCAACATCGACTTCGAAGGTTTCGTTGACGGTGCTGCATTCGACGGCGGCAAGGCAGAAGGCCACGAACTCAAGCTCGGTTCCGGCGCATTCATCCCCGGCTTCGAAGAACAGATCGTCGGCAAGAACATCGGCGAAGAATTCGACGTTGTTGTTACCTTCCCGACCGAATATCACGCAGAAAACCTCGCCGGCAAGGAAGCTACCTTCAAGTGCAAGCTGAATTCCATCAAGTTCAACGAACTCCCCGTTCTTGACGACGAATTCGCAAAGGACGTTTCCGAATTCGACACTCTCGATGAATACAAGGCAGACATCCAGGCAAAACTGACCGAACAGCACACCAAGCAGGCAGACGCTCAGGTTGACGAAGCTCTCATCAAGGCTCTCATCGAAAAGCTCAACGCTGAAATTCCGGAAGCTATGTTCGAAAACGAAGTTGAAAACTTCGTACGCGACTACGACAACCGTCTCCGCATGAACGGTCTTGATCTCCAGACCTACTTCAAGTACACCGGTCTCGATCTCGACAAGCTCCGCGAACAGATGAGACCCGACGCAGAACGTCAGGTTAAGACCCGTCTCGCACTCGAAAAGATCGCTGCTCTCGAAAACATCGCTGTTTCCGAAGAAGAAACCGAAGCAGAATACGGCCGTCTTGCTGAAATGTACAACATGGAAGCGGACAAGGTTCGTGAAGTTGTTGCTGCCGAAGCAATCGCTGAAGACCTCAAGGTCAAGAAGGCGATCGAACTCGTTCGTGAAAAGGCTGTTATCACCGAAGTCGAAAAGACCGACGCTGAATAATTTTAGAACAATCATCTCGGGGGAGACTTTTTAAGGAAAAGTCTCCCCCGAACCCCCTTTAAACCCTTTTTAAACAAATTACGACGATTTTCCACATTATATTTTAACGGAGGTACCATTATGGCATTAGTTCCTATGGTCGTACAGCAGACCAACCGCGGCGAACGCTCCTACGATATTTATTCCCGCCTTCTGAATGACCGCATCATCTTCCTCGCGGACGAAGTCAACGACGTGACCGCGTCTCTCGTGGTTGCACAAATGCTCTTCCTTGAAGCCGAAGACCCGGACAAGGACATCAGCCTCTACATCAACAGCCCCGGCGGCTCCGTTTCCGCAGGCCTGGCGATCTACGATACGATGAACTTCATCAAGTGCGACGTTTCCACCATCTGCATCGGCATGGCAGCATCCATGGGCGCGTTCCTTCTCTCCTCCGGTGCAAAGGGCAAGCGTTTCGCTCTCCCGAACAGCGAAATCATGATCCATCAGCCCCTCGGCGGCGCACAGGGTCAGGCTACGGACATCAAAATCCACGCCGAACACATCCTCCGCACCCGCGACCGCCTCAACACCATCCTCGCCAAGAATACCGGCAAGCCCCTCGACATCATCGCCGCCGACACCGAGCGCGACAACTTCATGACCGCCGACGCCGCTATGCAGTACGGCCTCATCGACAAGGTCATTGAACATCGTCCTTGAATAAATTAAATAATCGGGGAGGAACTTTTTGAAAAAAGTTCCTCCCCGAACCCCACCTCAAAAACTTTCAAACGAGATGGATTGACAAGGTTGGGTGCAGATTTAGGAATACCTTACTTTTGTACAGCTTACAAAATTTTCTGCAACAAACGCTCTGCACGAACTTTGTCATCCCATATCGTTTAAAGGTTTTTGGAAGGGGTTCGGGGAAACCTTTTTCCTTAAAAAAGGTTTCCCCGAGAAAAAACACCATTCAGAAAGGTACCAATATGGCTCAGACTACTCGTAACGGGGGCGGGCGGATGAAGATTGAACGGTCGTGCGCGTTCTGCGGACGGAACGAGAATCAGGTAGAGTTCCTGATTCCGTCGCCGACCGGGATTTACATCTGCGACAAGTGCATCGACGCCTGCAACGACATCATTTTTGACCATTTCTCCGAAGAAACCACCGCGCCCACGCTCGACCGCGACAACCTCAAGTCCCCTGCCGAAATCAAGGCGACGCTCGACGAATACATCATCGGGCAGGACAAGGCGAAGGTTGCGCTCTCCGTGGCCGTTTACAACCACTACAAGCGTCTCATCTACCGCGACGCGAAGAAGAAGCTGGCAAATTCCAAGAAAGCGAAGGATACCGCCACCGTCGCTGACGATGTAGACATCCAGAAGAGCAACGTCCTGCTGATCGGGCCGACCGGCGTGGGCAAGACGTTCCTCGCGCAGACGCTCGCAAAGACGCTGGACGTTCCCTTTGCCATCGCGGACGCGACCACGCTCACCGAAGCCGGCTACGTCGGCGAAGACGTGGAAAACATCCTGCTCCGTCTCGTTCAGGCGGCGGACTATGACATCGAACTGGCGGAACGCGGCATCATCTACATCGACGAAATCGACAAGATCTCCCGCCGGAGCGAAAACCGCTCCATCACCCGCGACGTATCGGGCGAAGGCGTACAGCAGGCACTCCTGAAGATTCTGGAAGGCACGACGGCAAACGTTCCCCCGCAGGGCGGCCGCAAGCATCCGAATCAGGAATTCATTCAGGTAAACACCGAAAACATTCTCTTCATCTGCGGCGGCGCGTTTGACAATCTGGAACAGATCATCGAACAGCGCAAGGGTCAGTCGTCCATCGGCTTCGGCGGCGACATCAAGAAGAAGGAAGAAAAGCTCCGCGACGGCGTCTTCAAGGACGTATCCGCGCACGACATCGTAAAGTACGGGATCATCCCGGAACTCGTCGGTCGTCTCCCGGTGATCGTCGGTCTGGAAAACCTCGACCGCGACGCCCTCGTCCGCATTCTGGCGGAACCGAAGAACAGTCTCGTCAAGCAGTACCGCAAGCTGTTCGAAATGGACGACATCGAGCTGGAATTCTCCGACGATGCGCTGAAAGCGGTCGCCGAACGTGCCATCGAACGCAACACCGGTGCGCGCGGTCTCCGCTCCATCCTCGAAGAAACCATGACCGACCTCATGTTCGAGCTCCCCTCCCGCAAGGATGTGGCCAAAGTCACGATCACCAAGGAATGCGTGGTCGACCATGCGGCACCGGTTCTGGGGCTGAAGAATTAATGGAATACTGGAGTTCTTGGGGGAACCTTTTTGAGGAAAAGGTTCCCCCAAACCCCTTCTAAAACCTTTTTAATCTGTTGTAGCCGGTTTGGTACAGCAGATTTTTTGTTTTATGGGGGATTTTCTTGGGTGCCTGCGTAGCCATATCGTTGATCCCATCCGCTGACATTTCGTTGGTTTGAAATTCTACGAAAATTATAACGGGGAAGTCAGGCTCCGCCAAGACCCTGACTTCCCACGCCGTAGAGAGATACGTTGATGAAGTGCGTCACGATCAAATTCAGCTACATAAAGGAATCCTCCGCACTCCTTGGCTGTCGCCGTTCGTGCTTTTCAAAGAAAACTGTATGTCAGCCGACCGAACAAACGAAAAGCGCGGACGGCGGGCGAGCCAAGACGCGCGGAAACCCAACAAACCGTAGCTGAATTCAACATTGACGTACTATATCG
>SVQN01000079.1 GCA_015065295.1 Oscillospiraceae bacterium | reverse complement strand
TCAAAAGAATTTTCGGAGTCTTTCTTAGTACATTGTTGTTCAATTTTCAATGAGCGATCTTTTTTTGATCGCCGCCGTTGTTCCGGCGACTTTCTTATTATATCACATCCGCTCGCCTTTGTCAAGAGGTTTTTCAAAAGTTTTTTAAAACTTTTTCGTTCGCTCTTTGTAGAGGTTTGAGGTTGTTCCTCATCCGCTCTCAGGCTTGCTTCTTTTGTGATCGTCGCCTTTCTGTCGGCGACTTGTTTATTATATCACATCCGGTTCCGTTTGTCAAGAGGTTTTCGAAAGTTTTCTTAAAAACTTTTTTCATCCGCTTGGCTTGGAGCCTTCGTGATGCCGTCTCGTTGACAGCCCCGTTATTATATCACTTCTTACATCGCTTGTCAAGTCCTTTTGCAAAAGTTTTTTGAGTTTTTTCGATATTTTTTTCACAGCCATTTTTTTCGCCTGTGTATATTGAACTTTCCCTCATTTTATATTATAATAAGACCGTATTTTTCAATTACGAATATCTCAGACAAGAGGTGTTATCCCAAATGTTCAAAGAAGGTTTTGACAACAATAAATATATCTCCCTCCAGACCGAACGCATCACCCAGCGGATCGCTCAGTTCGGCGGCAAACTTTATCTCGAATTCGGCGGAAAGCTCTTCGACGACTACCATGCGTCCCGCGTTCTCCCCGGATTCAAGCCCGACAGCAAGATCAATATGCTCCTCCAGCTCCGCGACAAGGCGGAAATGGTCATCGTCGTTTCGGCGGCCGCAATCGAGCAGAATAAAATGCGCGCCGACCTCGGCATCACCTACGACATGGACGCGCTCCGCCTGATCGACGCATTCCGCGAACGCGGTCTCTATGTCGGCAGCGTCGTCATCACACAGTACACGTCCCAGCCGGGAGCCGACGCGTTCATCAAGCGGCTGAACAATCTCGGCATCCGCGTATTCCGCCACTACCCCATTCCCGGCTATCCCACCAACATCAAGGGGATCGTCAGCGAGGAAGGCTACGGACGGAACGAATATATTGAAACCTCCCGCCAGCTCGTCGTCATCACCGCGCCCGGTCCCGGAAGCGGAAAAATGGCAACCTGCCTGTCCCAGCTCTACCACGACAACAAGCGCGGCATCAAATCCGGCTATGCGAAGTTCGAGACGTTCCCCGTCTGGAATCTGCCGCTGACCCACCCCGTCAACCTCGCCTACGAAGCGGCGACCGTGGATCTCTCCGACGTCAACATGATCGACCCCTTCCATCTGGAAGCCTACGGCGAAACCACCGTCAACTACAACCGCGACGTGGAAATTTTCCCCGTCCTGCGCCGTCTCTTTGAGGGAATCTACGGCGAATGTCCGTACAAATCCCCTACCGACATGGGCGTCAATATGGTCGGCAACTGCATCTACGACAACGAAGCCGTAGCCCATGCCGCAAAAATGGAAATCATCCGCCGGTATTACGACTGTATGTGCAAAAACATCAAGGGAACCGGCGACGGCGACGATGTCTACAAGACCGAGATCATCATGAACAAGGCGAAGATCACCGCCGAAGACCGCCCCGTCGTGCAGGCTGCTCTCACCAAAGCCGCCGAAACCGACGGACCGGGTGCCGCCATCGAACTCCCGGACGGAACCATCGTGACCGGCAAGACGAGCGACCTGCTCGGTTCCTGTTCCGCCGCGATTCTCAACGCCCTCAAACACCTCGCAGGCATCGCCGACGGTGTTCATCTGATTTCCCCCACCATTCTCGAACCGATCTGCCGCCTCAAGACCGATCACCTCGGCAGCATCAACCCCCGTCTCCATGTGGACGAAATCCTGATTGCCCTCTCCATCTGCGCGGCCGCTGATCCGAACGCACGCGCGGCATTTGAATGCCTGCCGAAACTCGCGGGCTGCGAAGCGCACTCCAGCGTTATCATTTCGCAGATTGACCTCGACACCTTCCGCCGACTCGGATTCACGCTGACCTGCGAACCGGTTTACGAAACAAAAAAATTATTCCATCGGTAAAGGAGACCGCCATGAGCTGGACAATTTCCTGTAATATTACGATAGAAGAAACCGCCGCGTGCGACGCGCTGGCCAAACTCCGCACCATCGCGGACTCCGCACACGGCGACGGCATCATTCTTCTTTCTCTCGACTCCTCTCTGAACGGTTTTACCATCGACGTTACACCCGACAACCGCACGATTTCCATCGCGGCACGCGACAGCATCCACCTGCTCTACGCGGCGTACGATTTTGAAGCGAAATATCTTCCCCGCGTCAGCAACTGCGACCTCTGGAAAAACGGCATCGTCCCCGGCGACCATCTCCCCGAATGGCATTACCACACATCTCCGACCCATACCAAGCGCGGTCTGTGGACATGGGGCTACGTCATCCGCGATTACCGCGGGTACATCGACCGGATGGTTTCGCTGAAAATGAATACGCTCATCCTCTGGAACGACTACCCGCCGCAGAATTCCCGCGAACTGATCGACTACGCCCACACTTACGGCATCAAGGTCTATTACGGCTTCGCATGGGGCTGGGACACCCGTTTTGACAAAATCGACCCGGCGCACACCGAAGAACTTACCGAATCCGTCGTCCGGGAATACGAAGAAAAATATGCCTCCCTCGGACTCGACGGCATCTACTTCCAGTCGTTCACGGAAATCTGGGGCGACACCCTCGCCGGTATGGTCATTGCCGATGCCGTAACGGAATTCGTCAACCGTACTGCCGGACGTATCCTCGAAAATCATCCCGGTCTCGACATCCTGTTCGGACTGCACGCCACCTCCGTAAAGAATCGTCTCGCCTCCATCGCAAAGACCGACCCGCGCGTCTCGATCATCTGGGAAAACAGCGGTGCATTCCCGTATTCCTACGACCCCTTCGACATCGGCCATTTCGACGAAACCATCGCATTCCATGACCAGACCAGGAATCTCCGCGAAACCGGCGGATTCGGCGCGGTTCTGAAGGGACTGACCAAACTCGACTGGCGGTACTTCGTCCACCAGAGCGGCGACTTCATCCTCGGCGAAGACGGTGCGGACGAAGTAAAAAAGAACGCCGACGAACGCCGGAAAATGTGGCGTCACGTCCAGGCATACTGGATCCGCAATGCGGATTACGCCAGCCGCATCATCCGCCGTTTCGGCCGCGATGACCTCATCACCTTCCTCGCGGAAGACGGAGCCATCGAAGCGTACCTGCCCTACCCGCTCGCTCTTGCCGCCGAAATGATGTGGGACGACACCCGCGACACGGCAGACATCCTCGCGGAAACCGCCCTGCGCGGCGACGTGGAATTCATGTGATAACTAAAAACGAATGACTAAGGGTGAATGGCTATATCAAATTTCATGTCTGTTCGCAGACGGACAATTCAATATAGTCCTTCACCATTAACTATTAGTCATTAGCCATTATAAATGGAGGTTTCTATGTATAACCAGACCGACGTACGGTTCGCGGACGGTATCCGTTATTCCTACAACGACGCTCTCTCCGCCGAACTGGACAAGCTGACCCGTGTACAGCTTTACGATACCCGCGCATGGCAGAAATTCGTGAACCTGTTCAAAAATCCCGGCGTGGACGACCATGACCGGGGCTGGCGCGGCGAATACTGGGGAAAAATGATGCGCGGTGCGTGCTTCACCTACTCCGTCACCCGCGACGAAACGCTCTACCGCGTGATCGAGGACACCTGCCGCGATATGCTCACCGCGCAGGACGCTCTCGGACGTTTCTCAACCTACTCCGTTGAGAAGGAATTCGACGGCTGGGACGTATGGTCGAGAAAATACATCATGCTCGGCTACCTCTACTTCCTCGAAATCTGCAAAAATCCGGAACTGGCGAACAAAATCATCGCCGCCCTCTGCCGCCACGCCGACTACATGATCGACAAATTCGGCTATGCAGAGGAAGGCAAGCTCGTTCTTCCCGCACGCACGAATTTCTGGGACGGCCTGAACAACTGCTCCATCATGGAACCGTTCGTGTTCCTCTACACCATCACCGATGAGCCGCGCTACCTCGAATTCGCGGAATACATCCGTTCCTTCGGCGGCACGCTGAAGGCAAACCTGTTCGATCTCGCCTACGAAAACAAGCTCCCGGTCTACCAGTACCATGTCACCAAAGCGTACGAAATGATCTCCTGCTTCGAGGGACTTGCGGAATACTCGAAAATCATGAACAGCGAACGCGACCGTCAGACGGTCATCAACTTCGCGGACAATGTCCTCGCCAACGAAAGCACTATTCTCGGCTGTCTCGGCTGCCAGTACGAATCCTTCGACCACGCCGCCGCCGAACAGTTCAACGAAGCCCACACCGGCATCATGCAGGAAACCTGCGTCACTGTAACGTGGATGAAATTCATGTGGCAGCTCTACCGCATGACCGGCGACCCGAAATACATGGACGAATTCGAAATTTCCATGTACAACGCCATGTCCGCTTCCCTCCGCCGTCACATTGATCCCGAAGCAAACGGCGGCATCGCTCTCCCGATCCACAGCTACAACCCGCTCCGTCATGCGCCCCGCTTCAAGGAAGTCGGCGGCTACAAGAACCTCGACGAGAACTCCTGGTACGGCTGCTGCGTCTGCATTTCTTCCGCCGGATTCGCCCTCGAAGGAACCGCATCCGCCGCATACGACCGTGCGGGAAATCTGTACATCAACCTCTACCGCAACGGTACCGTCACCGCTGACGGCATCGAACTCGAAATCACGACCGGCTATCCCTACGCGGAAGACAGCACGATCCGCTTCAAGGTTACAAAATGCACCGGCGAACGCACCGTTTTCCTCCGCATCCCGGCATGGGACCGCACCAGGACTCCCGGTTACGCGGAATATACCGTCACCGAAGGCATGGAATTCACCCTCTCCCTCGACATGATCCCCTACGCGGTTCATCCGTCCGACTGTGTGCCGGACACCACGGTCGATCACTACATTGCCGTCCGCCGCGGTCCGCTGACTTACGCCCTCGACGAACAGCTTGACGCCGAACCGGTGATCCCGCTGACCGACGAAGCGATCCGGAATGCAAAGTATACCGCCTCCGCCGATGTCGAATGCCGCTGTGCGCTCACCCTCACCTCCGCCGACGGTACCCCCGTCACCCTTGTGGATTATGCAAGCGCGGGACAGGACGACGGTCACAATGTCTGTGCATGGATCAAGACAAAGTAAAAAATTCACACCGTTTCTCTTGACATACATACACTGATATAGTACAATATATTGTACAGAATCCAGTACATCTCAAGGAGGAACCGATATGCTTGCCGTCAACTATTCTACTATCCGCAGCAATCTCAAGGATTACTGTGATAAAGCAACCGATGAAAACGAAACCGTCATTGTCACCCGCAAAGATGAAAAAAATGTCGTGCTGATCAGTCTTGAAAAATACAACGAACTGATGCGCGCTGTCCGCAATGCCGAGTATCTCGCAAAAATCGACCGCAGTCTCGAACAGCTCCGGGAAGGCCGTATCATCGCCAAAACAATGGAAGAACTTGAGGCCATGATGGATGAGTAACCTGCTGTTTACCGAGGAAGGCTGGGAAGATTATCTGTACTGGCAGAAAACCGATAAAGCCATCGTCAAAAAAATCAACGAACTTCTGAAAGATATCAGCCGGAATGGTTTATCTGAAGGAATCGGAAAACCCGAACCGCTCAAATACCGGAAGGAGTGGAGCCGACGGATCACGCAGGAGCATCGTCTGATCTATCATCTTGATGAAAAAGGAAGTATCGTGATCGTCTCCCTGCGCGGACACTACGAAGATTAAATAAGATAAAAAAGGAAACGTTCTTTTTCCGGAACGTTTCCTTTTTTATCTTATTTTTGTAATTTAAAAATCTTTCTCAGCTTAATCATATAAACCGAAATGCACATCGTCATCACGATGTCGAAGAGAACAAAGAATACCGTCCCGAGCAGGAACGTCGGCATCGTAAACGGGAAGAAATCCGCTGTCGTGAACACCAGCCGCACCAGCACCAGACACATCATCAGCATGGAATCCAGACACGAAATTTTCAGAAGCCATGCAAACAGTGCCGGCATCCGTTCAAAATACATCTTCAAAATCGGGTATACCGCCGAAAACATCAGATACTGGATCGCGTACAGCTTCGACGGAAGCAGCAGAAGTGCCAGCACCGACGTTACCGCCGCGTAAATCCACGTTGTCCGTACACCGCATTCCACCATCACGAGCATCGTCATCAGCGCGCACAAAACCAGCACCGACAGATCAAACGCCGTCATTCCGAGAAGGTACAGCAGAGCGATCGCAAGTGCCGCCATCACCCCGCCGAGGGCTATTCGTTTCGTCATTGTCTTATGTTTCATGGTCAAAAACTCCATTGCCGTCAGCAGCAGCTGATTAAATCACCGCCGCAGCATTCGCAGCATCCGTCACAGCAGATCAGCGTCGAACAGGTGCCGCACAGATCGCAGTTTCCTACATTATTGACCGTCCGGTAATCGCCTCCGAATCCGGAAGACTGCATTTTCAGACGGTTTTTCGCTTCGCGGTATTCCAGATTGTTCGGGTCAAGATAACACGCAATTTCAATATACCGCAGTGCGTCGTAATAGTACCCCCGCTGGGTCATCAGACAGCCCTTGAGGTAATTCCATTCCGCACCCCGGTCGCCGGACGGCGTCGAATCAATCATCAGCTCCGCTTCGGAATACAGTCCCTGCGAAATCAGCCGCCGTACTTCATAGAACGACGTTCCGCCCGAAGACGTGTAGGACGTTCCGTGCGCCGTACTGCCTTTGCCCGAGCGTTCCTTCTGAATGGTATCGTACGCCTCGTTGATCTCCTTCATGACTGCTTCCGCAGAGGCCGCCGCTTCCGGTTTTCCGGCAAAATTATCCGGATGATATTTCCGCGCAAGGCTCCGGTACGCCTTTTTCACTTCATCGTCGGTGGCACTGCGCGGTACCCCAAGCACCTGATATGGGTCTCTCATCTATCGTATCCTTTCAAGGAGCAATTCTTCATCCAATCCCGGTCAGTCCGCCGTTCTCCGGCTCGTTTCCGTATAACACCCGCCGCATCGACGCCGGAAGCCCGAGATATACCAGATTCCGTACAATCGGCGTCAGCGGATGTTCCCGGTTCAGCCGATCCGCCGCCCGTCCGAGGCCTTCCAGATCCAGCGGAAGCGAAATTTCCAGCGAACCCTTCACAAGATCCGTCATCGCCCCGTCCGCCGTCACCGCAAGATTGCCCCATCCGGCCGCCAGCGGATTGTACCGTCCCCGCCGGATATCCTCCGGCAAATCGTCCGCCGCATCGCAGACATACACAAACCGCCCGACGTGCCGCCCGATGTCTTCCGCAAGCACCGCCGCATCGCCGTCCAGCCCCAGCGCAAACACATACGCCAGAACCCCGCCGAACGCATCCGCCGCCTGATCCACGGACGGACATCCCGCCGCTTCCAGAGCCGCCAGTACATCCATCCGGCAGGCAAGCTCATCCGCCGCCGTTTCCGGAAGATACCGCATCCCGCGCCGGTTCATCTGCGTGACCGGAACGTCCGCAAGCATCGCGCGAATCTTTTTCAGCCCGCGCTCGTCCGCCAGATCGTCCCGGTTTTTGAGATACGCCAGAACCGCCGACATCGCCGCCGCATACTCCAGAACGGCATTGTCCCGCACAAACGTGCGCTGCTTCAGCGGATGCGCCGCACAGCGGAACCGCTCAAATTCGGGCGTGACCCCTTCGAGGATCATCCGCACCATCGCCAGCAGGGTAAAATCGTAGGACAGCGTCAGCCGGGACATCTGCCCCGTCACCCGTCCCATCGCACGGCAGAGTCCGCAGTAGACCGCGCGGTACATTTCGTATTCCATCACTTTCAGCTGCGGCACCAGTGGTCTGACATAGCCGAACATATTCCGATATCGTCTGTTTTCTCTCAATAGAATCTTTGGTTGTCATTATGGTATATCAAACCGCCTGTTTTTACAATAGATTATTTGTAAATATTATTATAATAGTTTTTGCACGCCCTTACCGGCGTTTCCAAAGCAGAATCCCGACAACGCCGATCACCGCAGCAATCCCGATTCCGATCGCCGCCGGAACAACCGCGATCCCTTTTTCCGGTTCCAATACCTCCGCCGTAACCGTTTCCGCCGCCGTTTCTGCCGGTTCCGCTGTCATTTCGGGCGGTTCTTCCGTCGCCGGTTCTTCCACAGCCGCCGCTTCTTCGGACTTCGGCAGAACCGTCACTTTAATCAGTCCGCTGGTCGCGCGCATCGGCTTGGTGATAATCGAGCTCTTGTAGTTCGCATAAATATACGCTTCCCCTGCCGCTGTTCCGGTGATCGTGTTGCCGTCCGCCGTGAGAGATTCGCCGCCGGACACAATACGGATTTCCCCGCCGGGAGCCTCGTTTCCGTTGTATTTCACCGTCCGGAACACGTTTTCCAGCGTTTCGCCTTCTTCAATCGTCAGCGACGTGTCCGCCAGACCCTCGCCGACGCAGCAGTATTTCACCGTCTCGCCGATCCAGTTGGAATAGTCTGTCGTCATTCCGTTGATGCCCGTCAGGAAATGCTGGATGAACTGTGACGAATCCCGGTATGTCCACGGCCAGTGCGTGATCCCGTGAATGTTCAGCTGACGGACATAATCCGCCGTGATCCCGTCCAGATTGTGGTTGTATGTCGTCTCCAGCTTCTGAACGCTCCGCAGAATGTTCTTGAACACGGTCGGGAAATCGTCGTTCACCACGCCGCTCGTCAGAAAACCGACGGACATTTCCGGAAACGCCTCGCGCAGACGGAGAATCTGATCCTGCGAGAACGTAATCACACTGACCTGATCCGCAATGTCGTATTCCTTCACCAGACGGACAAACTCGTCGATCAGTTCGCTTTTCCCGGATTTGATTTCGATGAACAGCTGCTTGTCCTTGCCGAGTTTCTTCCATTCAATAAAATACTCCTCCAGCGTCGGGATTTTCCACCCGCTGTACGCCGGATGCGTATCCACCTCAAACGCCTTCAGTTCCTCCAGCGTAAAATCTTCGACATTCCCCGCCCCGTTAGTCGTCCGGCTGATATCGCCGTCGTGCATGGCGACAATCACCCCGTCCCGGGTGATATAAATGTCGTTTTCCACAATGTCCGCCCCCGCTTCGATGGCGTACAGCGAACCTTCCAGCGTATTTTCGGGATACGTCCCCGGCATCCCGCGATGCCCGACGATCAATACCGCGCGGGTCATCGTGTTGGCGTCAAAATTCCCCGCAAGTGCCGCCTTTGCTCCGGCAATGTCTTCCGTCAGAATCCCGTTCCCGCCGGACAGAATCGCCGCCATGTTGCCGTAGTCCGCATCCGGTGCGATGGTCCATACCCCGACCAGACGCCGCTGGAGATAATCGGCATGGTACCGGTCGGAAATTTCCTCCGGAAGAATCACGACATGACATCCTGCCGCATTCGCATCCCCACGGATTTTCATCAGATCATACCCGTCCTCCGTTTTGTAGCAATCCGTCACACGGAGAACCGTCCGCGACCAGATGGAAAGATCAATCGCCGTCCGCAGAATCGCCGGATCGTCGGAAATCACAAAATAATCCTTGATATCCGCGTCCTTCAGACCGTTCACCGCCGCCTGTACCGCCGCTTCCGACGATACCTCAAACGCGGGGATCACCGTCCCGCACAGAGCCGCTGTTTCCGCCGCCGTACCGACAACCGTTCCGTCCGCTAAAACTGCTTCCCCAGCATCGCTGACCGAAAAAACCGCCGTATCCGGAAGGGTCACGGAAAGCGCGTCCAGTTCCGCCTGCGTATCGACGGTCGTCACCAGAGCCGGAGCGGTAAAGACGTTGGATTCCGCCGGTTCCGGGAACCGAAGTTCCTCTGCCGCCGCAGTCACCGGCATTGCCGCCGCGAAGAAGACGGCCATCATTCCCGCGAGAAGCGTTCGCATCCACTGTTTCATACTCTTTCTCCTATCGTATTTCTATGAATTTCGCAATCATTATAGCATACCGGGGGCAGAAATTGCAAGCATCGGCGGCAGAATGCTTGAAAAAACAAACTCTTTTGTTAATTATAAGGAAGAAAAAAGTACCCTCCGGGTACTTTTTTCAATTTTATGTCCCTACGCGGGACGGCGCATAAAGGGGCTCAGACGCCGCCCCTTTATGAATTCCCGGCTTGGCGTTCGGGGGACTCGCCCTTGAGGGCTCAAACAGACAGCAGTATTCACTCAGCAGATCACACGGAAGAACAGAAATACAGTTTTGCGAAAAGGTGGAACCTAAATTTTCAGCTATACCTCACGGCTGTTTCTACTGAACAAACAATTTGGACAGATTTGCACAGTACTTAGTCCCTTCCGAACGATATGAATGCGGGCAAACCGCTGTCTGTTTGAGGCCTCAAGGCCGAGTCCCACGAACGATTTCCAAGCCAGGAATTCACAAAGGGGCGGCGTCTGAGCCCCTTTGTGCGCCGTCCCGCGTAGGGACATAAAATCGAAAAATGACCGGAACGGTCATTTTTCTTCCTTTCACCCCAAACGAACAGTTTGGTATCCCCCACCGCTGTATCCAGCAGAAAAATCCACAAAAAAACGAGATTTCAAGAGCTTTTATAATGCTAAATTAAAATAATCGGATTTTTTCAAAAAAGGTATTGACAAACCTTCCGCAGAGTGGTATAATCTCACCGTTCGAGAAAATTTTCAAATTAATTTTAGTTTTAATCGGAGGATTAACAGTATGTCCACATACATGGCTAAGCCCGAAACGGTTGAACGCGGCTGGTATATCATCGACGCAGCCGGCAAGCCGCTCGGTAAGACCGCTGCTGCTGCCGCTAATATTCTTCGCGGTAAGCATCGTCCCGAATTTACTCCCCACGTTGACTGCGGCGAATTCGTCGTTATCATCAACTGCGATAAGGCAGTTCTCACCGGTAAGAAGCTCGACCAGAAGTTCTACCGCACTCACTCCGGCTATATCGGCGGCCTCAAGGAAACCAGCTACCGTAAGCTCATGGCTACCCGCCCGGAATTCGCAATGGAACTCGCTGTAAAGGGTATGCTCCCGCATAACTCCATCGGCGCGAAGTCTCTCACCAGACTCAAGGCATATGCAGGCTCTGAACACAAGAATCAGGCTCAGAAGCCCGTTCCGTACGAAGTTGAACTGTAAGAAAGGTCAGGTAGAAACTAATGTATACAAGTGCTAAGCCTTATTTCTATGGCACCGGCAGAAGAAAGAGCTCCGTTGCCCGCGTTCGTCTCTATCCCGGCACCGGCAAGATCACCATCAACGGCCGTGACATCGACGATTACTTCGGACTTGAAACCCTCAAGCTCATCATCAACCAGCCCTTCGGCGTAACCAACACCACCGCTAAGTTTGACATCGTTGCAAACGTTCGCGGCGGCGGTATCTCCGGTCAGGCAGGCGCAATCCGCCACGGCGTTTCCCGCGCTCTCCTTCTCGCTGATGAATCCTATCGTCCCCTTCTCAAGAAGGCTGGCTTCCTCACCAGAGACCCTCGTATGAAGGAAAGAAAGAAGTACGGTCTCAAGGCAGCTCGTCGTGCTTCCCAGTTCTCCAAGAGATAATCAGAGAACATTACTATCGCTCAAAAAACTCCGAAACTACTACAGTTTCGGGGTTTTCTTTATGCTCTGAAAAATGATTTGGTGCTAATTTGGTGCAACTTTCTATGAAGCAGTATCACACGATATAAAACGATACGGGAACTTCGGATATCACTTGCCGATTTCGAGACCGTCATAGC
>SVQN01000078.1 GCA_015065295.1 Oscillospiraceae bacterium | reverse complement strand
TCATGTGCATCAACCTGGAAGCCCTTTTCCAGACCGAGGTATGCCGTGTAGCCGACGAGTTCGTTTTCGGACGTGCAGCACGCAATGAAACGACCCATGATCGAACCGATCATGTCGAGGTTGATGCACATGACGATGTCCTTGAGTTCTTCTTCATGAGCGGCAACATACGCTTTGGAGCCGAGCAGACCGCGTTCTTCGCTTCCGCAGAAGATGAAGCGCAGGCTGTAGCGGTGCGGATGGTTCAGGAAGTATTCCGCCAGACCGAGCAGACCGATGCTGCCGGACATATTGTCATACGCACCGTTGGAAAGGGGAGTGGTGTCGTAGTGCGCGGTGAAGACGATGGTTTCCGGAATTTCACCCGGGATGTCGAAGACTACGTTGCGGGATTCGCCGACGTATTCGTCCTGATCGATCACGATCTTTACCGTCTTGGTGTCGTTGTTTACGAGCTGGATCGCGTTCTTCGCGTTGATGTTCACGCCCGCGATCTTCGGATTGTCCGCACGGACGAAGGAGCGGAGTTCCTTCTGGTCGATGTCCCAGTCCACATAGTTTGCGTTGCCGTCGTAGGTGATGAAGCCGAGCGCACCCTTTTCGGTCAGATCCTTGTAGGTCCATGCTCCCATACCGGTATCGAGAAGAACGATCTTGCCCGCAACCTTTTCGAGGGAGTTCTTGTCGTTGGAGGGCATATAGTAGAACGGAGCTTCCACTTCGTGGCATCCGCAGTTCAGATAACCCTTGCATTCGATTTCCTTGCCGTCCGCGATGAGCTTCGCGGTCTTCATGGTCGCCATCTGTACTTCAAAGGTTTCGAGATGCGCTTCGAGACCGAGTTCCGCACAGCAGTCCTTCAGATAGTTCGCTGCCTTGAGTTCCGCGTCGGAACCGCCGGTGTGAACGTACGCGGTGTCGCGGAAAATCTGCATAATCTTTTCTGCATTGATAATCATACTGAAAATCCTTTCTGGGGATACGAAATTTGGTACCCCCATTATACCGCATTCGCCCTGATTTATCAACCGTTTTCAGGATTTTTGGGGTTGATTTTTGTCAATATTTTTCAAAAACCGTCGGAAAATCGTGCGGGAAAAACAGGAAAACTCGCGGTATCCGCGAGAAATTCTCGTGAAGAGCGTTATTGAAATCGGTGAAAAAATCTGTTATACTGTAGGCAACCGGAAAACTTCCTGCGCAGGATCGTTCCATAAACCGAATCACACAGAAAGGACATTCTTATGAAACTGAATATTGGCTATAACATCCGAACCCTTCGCCGCGCCGCCGACATGACGCAGGACGAGCTTGCCGAAAAACTCGGTGTGACTTTCCAGACCGTCAGCCGCTGGGAAAACGGCGGATCGTACCCGGACATCGAACTTCTACCTGTCCTTGCGGATATTTTCGGGGTAACGACCGATCACCTTCTCGGAAATGATGTGGAGGTACGCCGGGAACAGCTGAAAGACCTGACAAACCGTCTTGAGCAGGCGGTAAAGGAACGCAGAAACGATACCGTCATCGAACTTCTCCGTGAATTCCGCCGTGATCTGCGCCGGTACGCGGAATTTTCCTACGAACTGCAATATATATGGGAAGCTCTCAAGGAGTACCGCATGGATGCTCCGCCGGAAGTCCTTGAGGAAGTACGGCAGCTTTGGGACGAGTTTAAAATCCAGATTCCGGACAGTAATAAGCAGAGCTACGCGCTTCTTGTTCTGGCATGGATCGAGGACGACGATCACATCCGTGACTTTCTCCGGAAGCACATGGTCTTGTTCAACTGGACGATCGAAGATGTACTGATCCAGCGGTATATTTTACGGGACGAAATGGAAAAAAGGCAATACATCCAGCAGGTACAGCTTTACACGCTGCTGGACAAACTGCTGATGCACGCTTCAAACCACCATGAAGCGAATCTCGCATACCTCCACGCACTGCTCGATATGGAACCTTTGCCGGAATATCCCGTCAGCGCGGACGGAACGTTGGATATCTGGGTAAACATACGGATGTGGCTCGGTATGCAGATCGCAAGGCGGTATGTTCTCTGGAAAAAGGATATCGACCGTGCGTTCGAATATGGGAACGATGCGGTGAGCCTGCTTGAAAAACTCATGGCGATCCCCGACGGAGAAACGATCACGTTGCGGAGCCGGACATGGATTCTGCCGGAATTCACCATCGAAGTATCCTGCGGAATGCACCGCTGGACCGGCGGCCGAAACCAGCGCGGAGTAAAGATGAACTACAGCGGGGGCTTGTATGACCGTTCCGATTTTGTCTGGCCGACCACCTATCTCGATGTATTCCGTGACCATTTTGCAACGGTGCGGGACGACCCGCGGTATGCCGAATTGGAAAAACGAATTCAGGCACTTGTTGTCCTGTCGCCGGAAACCGAATGAACCCGCCGAAGCTCACGGAATCCGAGAGTTTTTCTCCACGATCCCGTTCTTGCAAATCCGCAGAATATATGATATACTGATATCAACCCAATATAAGGAGGTGACATAACACCATGGCAGTTATGCACAAAGATACATTCAAGATATACCACAACGATCAGAATATCGTCCCGGAAGATTTTATCGACATTGATGAGTGGATTGTACCGACGATACAGGTGCTGAATCAGAAAGGCTACACCACAAGATTCTGCTGCTCCGGACATCCGCTGGACGACTGGCTGTTTATTGATACAAGCAAGGAAAAGGGATATAAGGAATCCGGCAATTTTGTAAGGAGCTACATTATGTTTGACGAAGGCATCACTTTGCCGTCCCTGCCGCCTGAATTTATAGCAACGCAGAATACTTACGGTGAGAGACCGCGGCTGGTGATCGAGAAGGATCATCCGATCACGAGTGCTTTTGAAAATCAGTTTTTTGAGAAAGCGCGGCGGGTTCTCGAAACCATGAAGGAGCTGTACGAATGGGCACTGGAACTGCCGGAATTTCAGCCGGAAACCGCGGAGCCGGATTCCGATGAATCCGAAACGGCGGCGGACGTTCTGGAATTCTGCAATCAGAAGATTGCGGAGTACGGTCTCGTCATAAAGCCGGTGGATGCGGTGTACACCTGCGAACGGATGAAGCTCCTCATCACCTATACTTCGGACGATCATCCCGACCTCCGGGAACTGGTGAAAGCACTGGCGATGAAATTTCACGTTAAGATCGAACTGCGGCAGGTCAAAGAATAAAGTTCCTGTCGGACAGATATTTCTGAAATCCCGGAAAAATCCCGTTTTCCGGGATTTTTCATTCAAAAACGATGCGCTTGTTTCCGGGAGAACCGCATGGTATAATAAAATCACCAAAACAAAGGAGGACATCCCCCATGAAACTGAATCTCGGTGAAAATATACGCAAATACCGCAAACGCATCGACTGGACGCAGGAACAGCTTGCCGACCGTCTCGGCGTGTCATGCCAGTCCGTCAGCCGGTGGGAATCCGGAAACGGCTACCCCGACATGGAGCATCTGCCAACTCTTGCCCGCCTGTTTTCCGTCACGATGGACGAGCTTCTCGGATGGGGACAGCCGGAGGAACGGTTCACGAACGATCAGCTCGGAAAAATCCTGCAGGATGCCGTGGACAGCCAGGACCCGGAGCAGGTCATTCCCGTTCTGCGGATGTTCCGCTACGAATATCTGGATGTTATTGACAGCCGTGCGATTACGCCGTTATTGCTGCTGCGACCGGGCAAACTGACCGAATCCGAACGGTTTATGGAAAAGCTCCGGCAGTTTTGCGGCGAATATCTGGAAGACGGCAAAAAGCAGTTCATGAAAAACAATATGCTTGACATTCTGACGGAACTGGATGATGATGAACATTTCCGGGAACTGCTGGAAACGTATGCCGACGGCAGCAGATACGATTATACCTTGCTCGGAATGCGGATGAAACGTGCGGGCTACCAGAAGGATGACGAGGAATACAAACGTCTCCGCGCCATCCGCACGATGAACAATCTGTGCGAATATCTGGAGCCGAAGCGCGTCTGGTTCAAGGAGTGGCCGAAAGGATGCAGGGAACTGCCGGAAGATATCGAAGAAGGAATCCCGCCGATGAACCCTGCGGAATGGCTCCGTGACAGCGAACGCCGGCTGAATATCCTGCACGCATTCAACGACATCGTTCCGGATGAAGCACATCCCGTGTCCGGAAACGGCATTCTCGATCTCTGGGGAGCCGTGCGGGTGGAAATCGGCTTCTTCTACGCGGCACAGTTGTCCGCCTGTGGAAATTTTGACCGTGCGCTGACCGTTCTCGAAGACTGCACGTCTCTTGTCGAACAGGCGTTTGACGGATTTGAAGGCGGCATCCGGAATTTCCACATCAACCGTACCGGGTATATGCCGGAAGATGTGCCTGCCGTCACCTGCAATGCGCCGGAACTTGTGGGAGTGGTCGCACGGCGTGGTCCTTCCTACGGACGGCGCGGAATGAAGCGTGTCCCCGATATCCATTTCTTTTATATGCTGGTCGATGTCCGGTGCGAACAGTTACAACTCGGTGTAATCCAATGCGTGCATCTGCACTTCCTGACCGAACGGAATCTCCCGCGTGAAGGATTTCTTTCAAGCTGGTTCGACCCCATCCGGAATCACCCGCGCTATCTTGCTGTAGTCGAACGAATCCGCAAATGTGAAGAATAAAATGGATGGATTCCCGGAAAATTCTCGTTTTCCGGGAGTTTTCATGCAGAAACGATGCGCTTGTTTTCGGGAGAACCGCATGATATAATAAAATCACAAAAACAAAGGAGGAATTCACGATGAAACTCAACCTCGGTGAAAATATACGCAAATACCGCAAACGCATCGACTGGACGCAGGAACAGCTTGCCGACCGTCTCGGCGTGTCATATCAGTCCGTCAGCCGTTGGGAATCCGGAAACGGCTACCCAGATATGGAGCATCTGCCGACAATGGCGCGGTTGTTTTCCGTCACGATGGACGACCTGATCGGCTACGGGGACGAAAACGAAAAGATTCCGTGTCACGAAGTGGAGAAGCGGTTCCGGAAGGTACTGAGAAGTGAAGATATGGACGAGATCGTATCGCTCATGCGCCTGATCCGTTACGAATATATGGAGGAATTCGACCAGATTTATTTCCCGCTCGATAATTTCAGCAGTGAAGAGAGGGAAAAATTTGCCGCATCGCCGAAATTTATGGAGGAACTGCGTCTGCTGGTCGAGGAATACATGAAGTGCGGCCGTTTCCAGGATGCCAAACATGATCTTCTCGAACTCCTGATGTCTTTTGAGAATGAAGAACATTTTGAAAAGCTGATTGAAAAGCACGCCTTGTCCTTTCAGCGGGATTACAGTATCAACGGAATGGTCATGGGACGTGCGTTCCGGACGAACGATCAGGAAACGTATAAATTCTGCCTTGCGATCCAGCGAATGAGAAGTCTGGAGCAATATTTTGGAGAGGAATGGATGTATAGTTACAAGAACTGGGATCCTGCATGGGGCGGCGTTGTACCGCCGGAAGTGGAGAACGATCTTCCCGACGTTCCGGAGCTTGATCCTTTCTATTGTGCCGAACAGAGCCGCCGGAAGCTGGCAATGCTCCATAACTTCAACGGCGTAACGTCGGACGAAGCCCATCCGGTGTCCGGCGACGGAGAACTCGATTTATGGGTAGCTGTTCGGGTGAAAATCGGCTTCTTCTATGCGGCGCAGCTTTCTGCCTGTGGGGAACATGAACTTGCGCTGACCGTTCTCGAGGACTGTACCGACCTGATCGAACAGGCACGGGATTTTCCCGGCGGAATCGAAAATTTCCGGAGATGCGGAAAAGAACTTCCGAAGGTCACCTGCCGCGCACCGGAACTGGCGGGAATCGTCGCCGAACGCTGTCCGGTAAGAATCGCCGATACCGATCTGCCGCCGGAGGTCAGCATTTCCTATCGTCCGGAGCGGAATTTCAAACACATCAAACGTCCGTTTGAGCATATCAGTCTCGGAGGCATCCAGAACTGGCACTACAGTTGTCTGACCGAGCATCAGCTTCCCCGCGAAGGCTTCCGTTCGAGCTGGTTCGACCCGATCCGCGAACATCCGCGCTATCTCGCCGTCGTCGAACGCATCCTGAAAACCGAAGGAGAGGGTACCTGCGGCAGACGGAAGCGGAAAACACCTGTGAAATCTTCCTCCGATTCCTGAATTATCAAATTCAATGAAAAATCAATGAATTTATATTACACTATTGTTGCACTTGCATAAAATCTCTTGCAATACGATCGTTCCTGTGGTATCATATCCTCGCGGCGGACGAAAGAACACTCCGCCAACGAAGATCAAAACCCCCACCTCAAAAATCCTTCTTATTTAAAAAGGTTTTGGGAAGGGGTTCGGGGAAACCCGAGTTTGCGAGGCAAATCTCGCTTCCTCAAAAAAGGTTTCCCCGAGAAAACAAAATTTCCAACGGAGGATACCATGAATCATCGTGTGAACAAGATTCTTAGTCCCCTGCTTGCGGCTATGCTGGTTGCGGGCAGCGGTACCATGACCTTTGCAAAAAACTATGACGACGTTGACTCCGACCACAAGGCAAAGACTGAAATTTCCATTTTATCCGATATCGGCGTTATCAAGGGCACAGCCGACGGAGAATTTTCTCCCAACGATCTCGTCACCCGCGAACAGATGGCAACCTTCCTGTTCCGGCTCATGCTCGGCCGCGACGACGCCGGCCGGGTCAATACCACCGGATTCACCGACCTGTACGAACCTTACTACAACGGCGCAATCTCCTGGGCAAACGCTGCCGGATATCTCCTCGGTACATCGAAGACCACCTTCAATCCGAAAGGCGGCATCACCAAGCAGGACGCGATGACCATGCTCGTCCGTGCGCTCGGTCAGGATAACGACAAGATGAACGCCGGTTATCCGTGGTCGTACATCAATGCGGCCATCAAGCTCGGCCTCGACCGCGGTCTGGAAAACGTAAAGTACGACGAAACGCTCACCCGCGCTGACACCGCCGTGATCCTTTACAACGCGCTCACCGCCGAATACCGGATCGACCGTGTCACGCCGAACGGCAATATTTCCTATGAAATTACCTCAATCATCGAAGATGTCTTCGATTACAGCATGACCGAAGCGGTTCTCGTCTCCACCAACGACTACGCGATCCACGGCGGTACCACCGTCAAGAACGGCTATGTCACGCTTCGCGGAACCGACGCGGATAAGGATTCCTTCTCCATGACCGTCCCCTTTGAACAGCTTGACCTTGACGGCAGCCAGAACGATCACCTCGGCCATGCCTACCGCGTGATCTACAACACTGTCAATGGCAAGCATTCCGTTCTCTCCGCCGTTCCAATGACCAAGGCGGAATCCTATATCACCGCAGAACTGGACACCAAGCGCGATACCGTGGAAATCGGCGGTACCAAGTACACCCTCGTGGACAAATATTCCGACGAACTCTCCACCAACAATAACGAACTTCTCCTGTACGCCTTTGACAACGACGGCGAACTGGAACTCATCGAAGATATCGACGAACTTTCCGACTTCCTCGGCTTCTACCGGATCACGCTCCTCTCCGACAACGGAAATGAAACCGCGAAGCGCGGCATTCTCCGTGAATTCAAAATGAACACCCTCGAAATTGACAGCGACGGCGGCATCAATCTCGCAGACGGCGAAAAGGAAGAAGACCTGAACTTTATCAACGAAGCCGACGCAGAAGAAGACGACTACGTTCTCTATTATTATAATGAAGAAACCGACGAACTCCACATCGCGGAAGTTCTCGACTATGTCGAAGGGAAGGTCAAGCGTATCACATCTTCGACTGTTCGTATCGGCGACGAGTCCTATGACCTCGGCAATCCGAACGCAGGCATCACCGCCGATTCCATTCACAAAAAGCTCGAACTCGGTTCCGATGTGACCGCAGTTATCTGGAACGGCGCGGTTGTTGCCATCGCCGACAGCGTAACCCTGTCCGAATCCAGCAACTATCTGATCGCTCTGTCCGACACCCAGCGGATTTATGAAGACGGCAGTTTCCGCTATGTCATGACCGCGTTCATCGACGGCGAAGAAAAGAACATCTTTGTCAAGAAGGGCGATATCGAAGAAGGCAAGGTTTACCGTTATACCAAGTCCGGGGACGAATACAAGCTCATCGCTCCCGAAACCGAAGACGGTAAGATTCTCGCAGGCAAGAACGAATTTGTCCAGAACCAGAACGGCCTTGACGAAATCGCGTACCTCATCAACTCCGCCAAGAACACCACCATCGAACTGGGCGGCAAGAATTACTACACCATCTCCCGCGGCGACGCAGACAGCATCTCTTCCGCCGACGGCCTCAGCAACATCCGCTTTATCAGCGACAAGAACACCGTCATCATCGTCAACGACAACGGCACTCTGATGCAGCGTACCGGCGAATATTCCTCCACCATCCAGGTGAAGGATGGCGCATACGTCGCGGCGATCTTCAATAACGAAGTCGGTTCCGTCGAAACGCTCCGCTACCTCTACATCAGCGACGGCGAACTCGGCAACTATGACCTCGACGCGGAATTCGTCCGCATCCTCGCTGCAAACGGTCTCGTCTACGAAGACGGCAAGGCGTATGTTGAATATATCGTCTACAACTTTGCAGATAACACCATCGAAACCAGACTGTCGAAGTCCGATGACCTTGTGATCGGCGAAGACTACCGCTGCGGCAGCGACGATACCATTACGTCTGTCACCTCCGACCACGTCCAGTCCGGCTTCATCTCCGGTTACACCTCCGGTACAGTCTCCATTGACGGTTCCACCTACACACACGCGGCAGGCATGAAGGTTCTCCGCATCACGAAGAACAACAAGGGCAATTATGTCACCGAAGATGTCAAGCTCGCAGACCTCTACATGACTAACGTCGAATTCATCACGGACAAGGGAGCCGTCACCTTCATTCTCGAAATTGCGGACGGCGGCGCGAAGTTCACCGCAGAAGCGTCCGGCAATACGATCACGGTTCGCCCGAACTTTGACCTCAGCAGCTTCAGCGACAGCCGCCTGAGCCTCAACTCGATTGCTGATGCAGAAGGCAATAAGCTCGATCTGACCGGTACGACCATCGCATTCGGCGCGGACAATACGATTACCGTGACCCTTCCGGAAACGATCGCGGCGGAAAACGGTGACTACACGCTGACCTTCCGGCTCGGCAGCAGAGAATTTGCAGCGGAATTCACCTATGAAAAGCCCGCAGCTCCGGAACAGCCTGAGCAGCCGGAAGAACCGGAACAGCCGGAGCAGCCCGAGACTCCGGAAACTCCGGAACAGCCTGAGCAGCCGGAACAGCCGGAAGAACCCGAAACTCCCGAAACTCCGGAACAGCCCGAAACTCCTGAGACTCCCGAAACACCCGACCAGCCGTAACATCTGACCATATCAAAAAGGTCCATTCCATTGAGTGGACCTTTTTCTGACCTCTTGTTTTTCCGGAAAAATATGTTATAATATAGCTATAAAACCGAACATTTTATCGACAGCTGAAAGGGAATTGTTATGCTTCAGATCACAGCTCTTTATCTCGACGGTGCAAAAATCGGCGAAGGAAGCCGCAAGTGCATTGCCGATACCGATACGCCCACCTTCTCGTGGGCTGTCCGTTCCGACAAAACGGATGACCGCCAGACCGCTTATCGGGTCATGGTGTCCGATGACCGGACGCTCTACTGGGACAGCGGAATTGTCAAAAAATCCGCACAGTCCGTAAAATATAACGGCAAAAAGCTTCCGCACGGTACCCGCATCGACGTGAGTGTCACGATCACGAATACCGCCGGGGAACAGTCCCAGCCGTTTGTCACCTCATTTGTGGACGGTGTCCTTGACGAAAGCGAGCTTGCCGGCGACTGGATCACCTCCCCCGAGCCGAACGAAGGCCGCGTGATTGAATTCCGCCGCGAGTTTCTCCTTTCCGGCGAGGTCGCTTCCGCGTGTCTGTACGTTGCGGGCTACGGTTATCACGCCGTCACTGTCAACGGAATCGAAGCCGACGACGCGCTTCTCGAACCCGCGCATTCCAATTATGCCCAGCTCGCGTATTACGTCGTCCATCATGACATTGCCCGCCTGTTCACCGGAACGCAGAATACCCTTGTTGTTACCGTTGCGGACGGCTGGCGGAACAACACCACGCCGCTGGTGGAAAACGCGCTCGGCGGACGAACCGTCGAATTTTTCGGAGAACCCGTTCTCTGGGCGATGCTGAAAATTTTCTACACCGACGGATCGACCGAAACCATTGCTACAGGTGCGGACTGGCAGTGCCGGTTCAGCGCGATTACGTCCTCCATTTTCGGCGGCGAAACCTACGACGCAACGCAGTCCGATCCGGGCAATACACGCGGCTTTGTAAATGCCAAAGTTACCGATGCTCCCGGCGGTGAACTCCGTCCGATGGCACTGGAACCCATCCGCGTGCAGAAGGAATATCCCGCGATTGAGATCACCCGCCCCGCTGCGGATCGCTTTGTGATCGACTTCGGTCAGAATATTTCCGGGGTTGTCCGTCTGGTTCTGCCGGACGATCTCACGATGGGGCAGACCATCCGCATCCGCCATGCCGAAGAACTCGACGAAGACGGCAATCTCTTCACCGCGCCTCTCCGTGACGCGGAATGCACCGATACCTACATTGCGTCCGGCGATTCGCGCGACCTGTTCCTCTGGCAGCCGCAGTTCACCTACCACGGCTTCCGCTACGCCGAAATTACCGGTGTAAAGTCCCTCGACAAGCGCGATGTGACCGCCGTTATGTTCTGCACGGACATCAAAAACGGCAGTTTCTTCCGCTGCGGAAGTGCGCTGGCGAACAAAATTCAGGAAAATATCGTCATGACCGAGATGGATAATATGCACTCCATCCTTACCGACTGTCCTCAGCGCGACGAACGCATGGGCTGGATGAACGACGCAACCGTCCGGTTTGAAGAAACGCCGTACAATTTCGACATCGGCCGCATCTTCCCGAAAATCGTCCGCGATATCATGGCGGAACAGCGCGAAAACGGCGAATTCACCTGCTGCTGTCCGTTCGTGTTCGGCGGACTTCCGGCGGATCCGGTTTGTTCGTCCTTCCTCGTTGCGGGAATGCAGGCGTATATGCACACCGGCAACCTCGAGATTCTCCGCGAAGCCTTCGACCGCTTTGCTATGTGGGAGGATTATCTGATCGCGCACAGCGACAATTACATCGTGAATTACAGCTATTACGGCGACTGGGCGGCTCCCGAATATGCCTGCGCTGCTCCCGAAAACGCGGCAAATAAGGAAACCGAAGGCATTCTGATGTCCACCGGCTATTCCTACTTCAACTGTAAGGCTCTCGCCAAGATGGCACGGTTCCTCCATCGCACCGACGATGCGTTCAAGTACATTGACCTTGCGATCAAAGTCGGCAAGGCGTTCCTCGCCAAGTGGTGGCATCCCGAAACGGCGACGGTCGGCAGCGGTTCACAGGGGGCGCAGGCATTTGCACTCTGGCTCGGACTGATCCCCGGTGAATATGAACAGAAGGCGGCGGACGTTCTCTGCCGTGACCTCCGCGAACGCAACTTCCGCTTCACGACGGGGAATCTCTGCACGCGGTATATGCTCGATATGCTGGCAAAATACGGTTATATCGACGACGCATGGAAACTGCTGACGAACGAAACCTATCCGTCTTTCGGGTACATGATCCAGCATGAGGCGACGACGATCTGGGAACGCTTTGAACTCAAGAAGAATCCCGGCATGAATTCGCACAATCATCCGATGTACGGCGCGGCGGGGTATTTCTTCTATGCCTACATCGCCGGGATCGTCCCGACGGCTCCGGGCTACGAAAAAGTCCGCATCAAG
>SVQN01000077.1 GCA_015065295.1 Oscillospiraceae bacterium | reverse complement strand
TTTTGTCGGGTGCGTTTTTCTTGGGGAAACTTTTTGAAAAAAGTTTCCCCAAACCCCTTCAAAAACTTTTAATCTGTGTAGCCGGGTTGTGTAGCTGATATGATGAAGAGGGGAAAAGATAAAATTCCGTGGAGTATGGTTGAAATTTGTTTCGCCCGCTGACGTGGAGGAATAAAGACTATGAGAAATAGGAGAGCGACTTCTCAAAACTCCGTTTTGTTCAGCACAGATCACTTCCGTCTCCGGGATATCGTGCGCCTTTATAGAATTCAGCTACATTTCCTTGGGTTCCCGCACGCCTTGGCTCGGTCGCCGTGCGTGCTTTCGTTCGTGCAAAACGATATGTCAGCCGACCGAACTCTCGTAAAGCGCGGACGGCGGGATAGCCAAGCCGCGCGGATGCTGACAAACCGTAGCTGAATTCAAACGTAGCGTACTACATCAAGCAATCGAAAACCGGCGTGGGAAGTCAGGGGGGCGGTCCCTGACTTCCGTCTCTCCTACTTCGTAGAAATTAAAACCAGCGTCATGTCAACAGGTCTAACAAATTTAAGCCATACTCCACGGTATTTTTTCTTTTTCCCCTCTTCATCATATCAGCTGCACAACCCGGCTACCACAGTATAAAGTTCTTTGCACAGCTTTCTTTCAAGAAAGCGCGTCTCCCCTGCACACCACCCCCGCACTCACTCAATTTTGTAAAACCTTATTGAAAAAACCCCCGCACTGTAGTATAATATAGATAGCTTATACGAACGAATCCCAAAACGAAAGGAAATCTGTATGACAAAAAGAGAACGAATCCTCCTTGACGGCGTATGGAAAGGCGCGTATTCTACAGAATGCGAGAATCCGACCTGTTATGCCGATGCGGTGACTGCCGGAATGCGCGAAATCCCCGCGAAGGTGCCCGGTGCGCTTGAAACCGACCTTGAGGCCGCCGGCATCCTTCCCGAAATTTTCTTCGGCGAAAATGTACTCGAAACGTACAACTACGAAAACGTCCATTACTGCTATTCCCGCACGTTCACCTACGAACCGGGCGACACCGACGATGTCCTCGTTTTTGAGGGAATCGACTGCTTCGCGGATATCTTCGTGGACGGCGTGAAGATCGGCGACTGCGACAATATGCTCTACGGCAGAGAGTATCCCCTCACCGGCATCGCCGCCGGGGAACATGAGCTGTTCGTCCATATCACCCCCGCCGCCCTCGAAGCGCGTAAGCATCCCCTGGCACCGAATACGAATGCAAACGAATTCAACTTTGACTCCCTCTACATCCGGAAAGCTCCGCACATGTACGGCTGGGATATCATGCCCCGTCTGGTGTCCTGCGGCATCTGGAAGCACGTCTACATCGAACGCCGCCCGAAATACCACATCGACGACCTGTTCCTGTTCACCCAGCGGTGCGACGAAAACTACGCCGCAATCAAGGCGACCGTCAGCACCACCATCGGCAACGTCAACATTCATGACCGCTGCTACCTGAAGTTCACCGGCGTCTGCGGCGACTCCCGGTTCGAATTCACCCGCCCGATGCGCCACAATTCCTTCGTCTTCACCTTCGGTATCGACAAGCCGAAGCTCTGGTGGCCGCACAATTACGGCGATCCCAACGTCTACACCGTGACTGCCGAACTGTACGTTCAGGGCGAACTCTGCGAAAGCCGCGACTTCACGTTCGGCGTACGCACCGTCCAGCTCGACCGCACCAGCACAACCGACAAGGACGGAAACGGCGAATTCTGCTTCAGAATCAACGGCCGCAAGGTCTTTGCGATGGGTTCCAACTGGGTTCAGGTCGATGCAATCCATGCCCGCGACGAGGAACGCCTGCCCGAAATTATGCCCATGCTGACCGACATCGGCTGCAACATCGTCCGCTGCTGGGGCGGCAACGTCTACGAAAACGATTATTTCTACAAATACTGCGACGAACACGGCATCATGATCTGGCAGGACTTCTCCATGGCGTGCGGTCTCTATCCGCAGGACGAATACTTCCAGAGCCTCATGCGCCGCGAAGTCGAAGCGGTCGTCAAGCGGCTCCGCAACCATCCCGCGATCATCCTCTGGGCAGGGGACAACGAATGTGACTGCTCGTATTCCTGGGGCGGCGATAACCGTGACCCGAACGAAAACGTCATCACCCGCAAGGTCATCCCCGAAGTCCTCCGCATCCACGATTTCTCCCGCCCGTATCTGCCGTCCTCCCCGTTCATCGACGAATACGCTCACCGCAACGGCGGCAGCATCTCCGAAGACCATCTCTGGGGTCCGCGCGACTACTTCAAGGGCAATTACTACAAGAACACCGTCTGCCATTTCGCTTCCGAAACCGGCTATCACGGCTGTCCGTCCCCCGGATCCCTTGCAAAGTACATCGACAAGGATCACCTCTGGCCGTGTCTCGGCGACCGTCAGTGGCTCGTTCACGCGGCGGCAATGACCGGCGAGGAAAGCCATGCCTACGGCTACCGCATCCGCCTGATGTGGAATCAGGTCGAAACCCTGTTCGGCAAGGGCAACAAAACGACCGCTGACCTCGAAACCTTCTCCGTCGCCAGCCAGATTTCCCAGGCAGAAGCGAAGAAATACTTCATCGAACGGTTCCGTCTGTCCAAATGGCGGCGCACCGGCATTATCTGGTGGAACCTCATCGACGGCTGGCCGCAGATTTCCGATGCGATCGTGGACTATTACTACGACAAAAAGCTCGCTTACGATTATATCAAGCGTTCCCAGAAGCCGTTCTGCATGATGTTCGACGAACCCGAAAACGGCAGGCTGAACCTGTACGGCGTGAACGATACCCGCACCGACAAGCTCGTCCGCTATACTGTGGAAGACGACACCGGCAAGATCATCGTATCGGGGGAAGCACTCGTGAAGTCCGACGAAAGCACGCCGGTCTGCGCGATTCCTGCGACGGACGAAAAGCGGTACTACATCATCCGCTGGACGGACGGCGAAACCGAGGGAATCAACCACTACTTCGCCAACATCATCGACATCGACTACGATTATTACCTCACTCTCCTGAACAAACTGAAATAAAACAGCAAATCCCCGCAGATGAAATTCACCTGCGGGGATATTTTTGTGGTATTTTATGCCATTGACAGTGCCGTAATCTTCACGTTCACCTTCGCACCTTCCGTGATTTCAAATCCGCGCGAACGATCCGCCACCTGACCGATGGTCGAGTATATCAGACCGCCGTCCGCGAACACTTCCGCGCCGAGCGTGTCAAAAATCACGCGCATTTTCTTTGCACCGGTATAAGTAAGCCGGACAAGCGTTTGATTGTGCGAATAGAGGCAGTTTTCCGGGTCAACGTGAATTTGGATTCCGAAACAGGAGAAATCAAATTCTCCGCAGTCGTCCGCAATTTCAAGTTCCACGTCCGCCGCATAATTGCCGTCGGTGATATCCGCGCCTTCCTTGGCGAGAAGTTCCACTTCCTTGACCGGATAGGAACCGAGACGGATCGGCGCAATTTCGCCGCCCAGATACTGGAGGAACATTTCCACCGGCAGACCCATCTGCGAATTGAACACCGCGCCGGGAGCGTTCACTCTGTCCCACGCGATCTTGACCCGGCGGTCATCCATATTTGCGAACGTCTGAGCCGCGTAGCTCACGCCGGAACCGTGGTGGTAATACAGATCGACCTGTTCCGCCGTGAACGTGCCGCTGTCCATATTGCCGATGTGGTAGGTGTCGTGTGCGCCGGAGAAGACCCACTTTTCCGTGTTGTCGAGACCGCGGACGGGGAGCTTGTAGAAGTCCGGGCATTCGTTGTCGTATTCCATGTGGATGTCGGCGATTCGTTCCCAGTCGAGGAGATTGTCGGAAGCGAACAGCGCATATTCGTAGCCGTCAAGGTACAGGGCAAGGGTATACCGTTCGATTTCGGAACACCATTCGACCTTCGGGTCACGGTTGCCGCCGATGATGTGCGGGATGATCGGATTCTTTTCGTATTTTGTGAAAGTAAAGCCGCCGTCGGTGGAGTACGCGAGGCACTGTGTGAAGGGAACGCCCTTCGACAGTTCGCCGTGTCCGCCTGCCGCCGTGTAGAACAGCAGAACGGCGTCTTTGCCGAATCCCGCCGCGTTTTCATGGTCGCAGAACGCACTGCCGGAGAACATCGTGCCGGTTTCATCCGGGAACAGGATGTCGCCGAGTTCTTCCCAGTGAACCAGATCGTCGGAAACCGCGTGACCCCACGTCATGTTGCCCCAGTTGACGCTGTGCGGGTTGTGCTGGTAGAACATGTGATATTTGCCGTTGACATAAATCAGCCCGTTCGGGTCGTTGTTCCAGCCGATGAGGGAGGTGAAATGCGCCGCCGGACGGAGGTATCCGCCGTCTTTGATTTCACCCATGGTCGGGAACCGGTCGCTTTCCCGATGGGGAATCACAGCTCCGTCATCGTCCCTGAGAACCAGCGGAGCATCGCCGAACCGGGTGATATCGGCGTAAGAATCGAACCGCGGATTTTCAAAATCCAGAGACGCGTCGAAGTCGTACACGAGGGTATCCGTGTCGGAGGTCAGAAGACGATAGTGCTTTTTCGGAAGCGCGTCGTTGACCGGAAGTACCAGATAACGTTTACTCATATAGAACATCCTTTCTGATAGGAAATTAATAAGTCGTTTGTAAAATAATCAGAACAGTATCCTGCATTTTTCGATCATTTCGAGTTTCCGGCGGGACGCATTGTACGCCAGACGGAAATCCCCGGCAGCGTCTGCGGATTGTTCCAGCCCGCACAGGACGCGGTATTTCATATAATACGGCAGGGCATGATCGGCGGAAAGTTCGCGGAACAGCTTCATGGCGTCGGAGGTTCTGCCGTCTGTCAGCAGCGAAACCGCGCGGATGTGTCGGACGTAATACTCCGATTCGGGACCGGCGGACAAATACAGACTGCTGCCGGGATACCCCGTACGGTTGTCCGTCAGTGCACTGAAATACCGGACAAGCGGCACCGGCACATACGCGCCGCACACCCCGTAATCGCAGAGAAGTTCCGGAACCGTATCCGAACAGACCGTCCGGAAAAGCTCGCCATAGAACCGAAGGGCATTGTCGAAACTGCTGTCGGCATAGATCGAACGGTCGGCATAACTGCGTGCAGTATTGATATCCTTCATCGCCTGCACGAGATCAAGAGTTTCGGCGGCTGCCAGCGCGGTGTGAAGATACGAGATCGCCGCCAGATAGGACAGTTCGTCGTCGCGCGCTGACTGCGGAACGGATTCACAGATGCGCTCGCACTCCCGGTAATTGCCTTCGCGGAACCGCTCCTTCAGCTCGTCAATGATCGAGAGCTTGAAATACCGGCCTTCGTCGGCTTCCGAAGAAGTGAAAAAGTAACCGACGGAGGTGCCGAGACGTTCGGCAATATACAGCAGAGTGGAAACCGACGGGGAAGCGTTCCCGCTTTCGATGAGACTGAGCATATTCCGCGTGATCCGGTCGCCGGCAAGTTCCCGCTGGGTGATCCCGAGCCGGATTCGCAGTTCCCGGATGCGTTCGCCCAGCCGCTTGTCGTGCGCGGTCATCCGTTCTGCGGCTGATCGGTGCCGCCGGAAAGGGATGCAAGCCGCTGTCGGAACTCTTTGTCCATCTCGGTCAGTCTGGATTCAATGCCTTCGGACGCGCTGTTCTGATAATAGCCGATGCGGTCGTTCATTTCGTCGGAACTCTTCTTGATCCTGGCCAGCATGGTCTGGATTTCATACTGCATATCGGTAACGCAGGAATTCATCTCGCGGATGCAGCTTTCCACGTTGCTGTGCAGATCGGTACGGATGTCCGCAAGCATGGATGCCGCGCCGGTCGATAAGCCTTCCCGGAGTGCTTCGGCTTCCTTCGCAAGTTCTCCACGCAGACGGCGGATGTCCGCGTCACATTCCGCGCGTTTCTGACCGCATTCCGTTTCGGTATCGAGACGGAGAGTCTCCGCTTCCTGACGTGCGGCTTCCAGAATATCGTCCGCGTTCCGGTTGGCGTTGATGAGAATATCGCCGAGCTGTGCGCTGATTTTGTCGTACATTTCGAGTTTGTACGCCGGACTGTTGTGGTCATCCGGATCGTATTCCGGTTCAACGGCCGCAGTTTTGAGTTCGTCGATCTGACGGAGGAAGTCTTCCTTTTCCTTCGCCCATTCCTTTGCACGGACTTCCGCTGTTTCCATAAGTTCACGGATATCCGCTTCCGCCTTGTCAAGGCTATAACGGAGATCGCGGAACGTTGCAGTGGACTGTTCGTTTTCTTTAAGAGCTTCGTCACGCTGCACGGTGACTTCGTCGAGTTTGAGCGTCAGGTCGTAGTTTTCGGTCTGAACCGTGTCCAGTTGTGCGGACAGTTCTTTATTTTTTGCGGACAATTCTTCATAACTGCGCTGGGCTTCTTCCAGCAGTGCCGTCATTTCGGCAAGTTCATCCGCGTGCTTCTGATCGGTTTCCTTGATATAATTGGTCACATCGTCCCGGTTGAAGCCGCCGAGCGCGCTCCGGAACATGGGGATCGTTTCTTTGTTCATAGGGTTCTCCCTTACGTTTGATGGTAAATCTGCCTTACGTCTGTATTTTATCATAAAATTCGCCGAAAATCAACACTGTTCCGCAGATATTCTGTCGGATTTCACAAAAAATCTGTCCGGAACCAATTGACGAATTCCTGCGAAAACGGTATAATAAAACCAACCAATCCTTCTATCTGCAAAGGAGCATGAACATGGAATTTACTCTGAACATCCGTTTTGCGGACGGTGCGACCGTTTCGACTGCCTGCAAAATTCTCACTGACGGAAACCTGACAGCCGTGTACGCCGACTACACCGGCGACCGCGTGATCGACGAAAATGACGGCGGACGGATTCCGCTCACCCTGCCCGGTCTGGAATCCTATATGGCGGACAACCGGTATTCCGAATTCTGGTGCCGTCCCGCGTTCGGCACTGCGGACACCCTGACCGACGTTCCGCCGGAAACCCAGCATTTCCTCTGGCGCAAGACCGACGGTTCGTGGGGCGTGATCGTTCCCGTGGTTTCGGAAGACTACAAGTGCGTTCTCGAAGGGACTCCCGACGGTCTGACCGCGAAGCTGTTTTCGTGGTACGGCAAACTGACCTCCTGCACCGGACTGGCGTTCGTCATGGGCGAAGGGAACGATCCGTATGCGCTGACCGAAGCCTGCGTGAAATATGCGCTGAAGCTGCTGAACAACGGCTGCCCGCACCGGGAACAGCGGCGGTATCCGGAAATTTTCGAATACCTCGGCTGGTGCAGCTGGGACGCACTCCAGATTCGCGTATCCGAAGCCGGACTCGTCGAAAAGTGCGAGGAATTCAAGGAAAAGAACATCCCTGTCAAGTGGGCGATCATCGACGATATGTGGGCGGAAATCGCCAAATTCAACGGCGCGACTTACGAAACACGCGGTGATATGTTCAAGCTCATGCACTCCTCGTCCATGTACGACTTCGAAGCCTCCTACACCCGTTTCCCGGACGGTCTTGCCCACGCCATCGACCGCATTCATTCCTACGGAATCAAGGTCGGGATGTGGCATCCGACAACCGGCTACTGGTACGGTCTTGACCCCGCCGGAGAAGCGTACAAAAAATTACAGCCGTACACCTTCGTCACCGCTGATGGCCGTATCATTGCCGACTGGCACGAACTGAACGCGTTCGGCTACTTCAACACGATCCACACATTCTTCAAGCAGTGTGGCGCGGACTTCCTCAAAGTCGACAACCAGAGCATGACCCGCCGCTTCTACAAGGGCGTGGAATCCGTCGGCAAGGTTACGCACACATGGCATCGTGGTCTTGAAGCGTCCGTCGGTCTGAACTTCGACAATACCATGATTAACTGCATGGGTATGGCATCCGAAGATATGTGGAACCGTTCGTACAGCAGCATTTCCCGGTGCAGTGACGACTTCCAGCCGGAAAACCGCCCGTGGTTCACGAAACACATCCTCCAGTGTACCTACAACTCCATTCTGCAGGGGCAGTTCTACTGGAACGACTACGATATGTGGTGGACGGACGACACACAGGCAACGAAAAACAGCCTTCTCCGCGCGGTTTCCGGCGGCCCTATCTACGTCAGCGACGAAATCGGACGAAGCAACGCCGACATTCTGAAACCGCTTGCGTTCGACGACGGACGGATTCTCCGCTGTGACCGCAGCGGTATGCCGACCATGGACTGCCTGACCATTGACCCCGAAACCTCCGACAAGCCGCTGAAAATCCAGAACATCGTGAAGACTTCCGGCGTGGTTGCGGCGTTCAATATCACGAAAGACCAGAACCGCGTCACCGGTACCGTTTCGTCCGATGATATTCCGGGACTGACCGGTGAACAATTTGCCGTATACGAACATTTCACCGGAGAATATGCCATCGTGAATGCCGGCGAAACCATCGAATTCGCGCTCGACAACATCGATGACTTCCGTCTCTTCATCTTCGTACCGTACACCGACAACTTTGCCGCCATCGGACGGATCGACAAATTCATCGCACCGGCGGCGATCACCCAGCAGATCGGCGAGGCGGTCACGCTGTACGAAAACGGAAAATATGCGTACATCAAGGACGGAAACCTGATCGTGGAGGAACGCTGAATGTCTGAAAAAACCGTAAATTTATCCGAATTCACTGCGGCGAGCGACATCGAAACCTTCGCTGCCGCGATGGAACACCTCCGCGCGAATCCCGGCACTACGCTGATCGTCCCGCCGGGAACGTATCATATCACAAGTGACCTTGCGAAACGTGCGATGCACTCCGTCATGACCGGCGAATGGGGCGGAAATCCCCAGCGGATCATGTTCAATCCCAAATACGAATACACCCGCGGCATCTCGTTCGACGGTCAGCAGGGAACCCGCGTGATTGCGGACGGTGCCGTCCTCATGGTCGAGGGCTTCATGGAACCGGTATCGCTCATCAACTGTACCGATGTCGAAATCCGCGGACTCACGATTGACCATCTCCGCAAGCCGTACAGCCGGGGAACGATCACGAATCTCCAGCCCGCCGACGAAAACGGCAGCCGCGCATGTGTCATCGAATTTGACGAAACCTGCCCGATTTACGAAAAAACGCCGCTGACCCTTCGCTATATTTTTTACGATCCCGAAACGGGGCGCAACCTTTACACCGGACTTCATAGGTACGAATTCATGGACTCGCACCATCTCAGGGCGAATATCGGCAATCATCTCGCGCTTCGTGACGGTATTCTGTTCTACACCGTCCATTCGTTCCACTCCCGTCCGGCGATCCTCATTGAACACGCGAAGAATATCCGCCTGACCGACGTGACCATCCACAGTCAGCCCGGCATGGGCATTGTCGGCAACCGGAGCGAGGATGTCATAATCACCGGACTGAATGTCGTTCCGTCCGCTGACCATCATTTTTCCACCAACACGGACGCAACCCACTTTACTTCAATGAAGGGACTGCTCCGGTTTGAAAACTGTACGTTTGACGGACAGGGCGACGACTTTACGAATGTCCACAGTTATTATCAGGCGATCCTTGAGCGAGGGGAAGGGAACACCTGTGTCATGCAGGAGAAAACCCCCGACGGTACTCACGCGCAGACCCTCGATTATCCCGACATCGGCGATACGCTCGAACTGACCAACCGAAAAACGCTCCGGACAGTCGGTCATTACACCGTCACGGACTGCGTCCCCATGCACGATGACTGGAAATGTCAGGTCACGCTCGACAAATCTCTGCCGGACGATACGGAAGACCTCGTTTTCTCCGATATCACCCGGCTTCCGCGCGTGGAACTCGTGAACTGCACCGCGACCCGTCACTTTGCGCGCAGTATCTTACTGAAAAACCGCGATGCCCTCATCGAAAACTGTACGTTCCGCGATATCATGGGACCAGCGATCGTTGCGGCGGCGGAGGCATGGTGGTACGAAGGTGTCTGTCCGGCGAATATCACCATCCGCGGCAACAAGATTTATAACTGCGCGGAAACATGGGGCGAAGCGGGCGGCATTGTTGTCAAGGCAGATTCCGATCAGGCGGAAGGATGCAGTATTTTCAATATCACCATCGAGGACAACTATATCGAATGCCCGAACGGAAAACCCGGGATTTTTGTCCGCAACACGGACGGCGTAACCATCCGGAACAATACAATTGTCACGACCGGCAAAATTTCCATGCACATTGAAAGCTGTGACAATGCCGACATTCAGACGCCCGACGGAAAACCTCTTGCCATCCTGAACTGCAATCATTTTCAGATGAAACAGGGGTGAGTCATGATCTATCTCTACCGGTTTAAACTCCCGACGCTCGCACAGGAGGAAGACCATGCAAAACGGTTCTGGCAGGATGGGAATCCTCATCCGAACGAATATCCGTACGGCATTTTCCCGTTCAAACGTCTGACGAACGTGGATTTTTCCGAAATCACCATTTTCTACGGCGGTAACGGAAGCGGAAAATCCACGCTCCTCAACCTGATCGCCGAATCTTTGAAACTCCCGCGTATCACACCGTTCAACCGCAGTACCTACTTTGACGAATATGTCAGCCGGATGTGTTCCCACGAAGCAACAGGCGGCGTCCGGAAGAATACCGTCCCGAACGGCAGTGCTATTTATACCAGTGACGACGTGTTCTTCGACCTCCTCGACCGCCGCGTTGACAACGAAGAAGCCTTCATCCGGCGGCAGGAGCGCGAAGAGGAACATCGTGCCCTCCATAATTACGGCGGAGGAGCGATTGAATTCCGTTCAATGGACGATTACGACGAACTTGTCCGCCAGATCGACCTGCGCCGCAAAACGATGACACAGTACGTCAACCAGTACGGCGGCAGAATCCGTACACCCGATTCAAACGGGGAATATGCGCTGAACTTTTTTCAGGATCACTTCCGGGATGACCGCCTGTATCTCCTTGACGAACCGGAAAACAGCCTGTCCCCGAAATTTCAGATTCAGCTGATCCAGTTGATCCAGGACTGTGCACGTTTTTACAACTGCCAGTTTGTCATTTCCACACATTCGCCGTTCGTCATGTCACTGAAAGGCGCGCTGATCTACGACCTTGACAGTATTCCCGTCGAGACAAAACCTTGGTATGAACTGGAAAACATGAAGCTGTACTATCAGCTGTTCAAAGAGAATCAGCACAAATTTGAATAGCAAAAAAGAAGGATGACCGAAATCATCCTTCTTTTTTATATAGAACTATGCGATATTATTCGTACAGCTTGCCCATCTTGGTGAGGCGTTCGTACTTAGCCTTTGCGTTAGCTTCAGCCTGAGCGAAGAGAGCTTCTGCGCGTTCAGGATTGGTCTGTGCAAGACGGCTGTAACGGTTTTCGGACTTGATGAAGTCAACGTAGCTGCCGGTGGGTTCCTTGCTGTCGAGGGAGAAGGGATTCTTGCCTTCTGCCTTGAGAGCCGGGTTGTAACGGAACATCTGCCAGTAACCTGCTTCAACAGCCTTCTTCATTTCGAGCTGGCAGTTAGCCATGGTGCCCTTGATGCCGTGCATTTCGCAAGGAGCGTAGCCGATGATGATGGAAGGACCGTTGTATGCTTCTGCTTCGGTGAGAGCCTTGAGGAGCTGGTTCATATCAGCACCCATAGCAACCTGTGCAACGTATACATAACCGTAGGACATAGCGATTTCAGCGAGGTTCTTCTTGCCGATCGCCTTACCTGCAGCTGCAAACTGTGCAACCTGACCGAGGTTAGAAGCCTTGGAAGCCTGACCGCCGGTGTTGGAGTAAACTTCGGTATCGAATACCATGATGTTTACGTCTTCGCCGGAAGCGATTACATGGTCAAGACCGCCGAAGCCGATATCGTATGCCCAGCCGTCACCACCGAAGATCCATACGGACTTCTTAGCGAGGTAATCCTTTTCAGCGAGGATTGCGGGAGCGATCGGGCAGCCTTCAGC
>SVQN01000076.1 GCA_015065295.1 Oscillospiraceae bacterium | reverse complement strand
TGGCTACATCAGTCCAAAGAGGTTTGGAGGGGAGTTTGAGGGGAACCTTTCCTCTGAAAAGGTTCCCCTCAAGAATCTGCACAAACAATATTGGATAACTCAACCGTTCTTCTTTGCAAGAACCTTCTGCTTGCGGGCAGCATCGCCGGCTTCCTTGGCAGCAGCGGTCTGCGTGAGCATACCGGAGTCCTGACGCTGAGCCATGACGAGACGCCAGTAGAAGCCCTTGAGATCGAGGAGTTCCTGGTGAGTACCGGATTCGGCAAGGTGACCCTTGTCGAGAACGATCAGACGGTCGGCGTTGCGGAGCGTGGACAGACGGTGCGCGATGGCGAAACAGGTTCTGTCCTTCGACAGCTTGTTGATCGCGTCCTGAATCAGCTTTTCGGTCTCGGTGTCGAGAGCCGCGGTCGCTTCGTCGAGGATGAGAATCTTCGGGTCGTGGATCAGCGCACGCGCGATTGCAACACGCTGACGTTCGCCGCCGGACAGGGAATAACCCTTTTCACCAACCATCGTGTTGTAGCCTTCCGGAAGGTTGACGATAAAGTCGTGCGCGTTTGCCATCTTTGCCGCGTTGACAACTTCTTCGTCGGTTGCGAACGGCTTCGCGTACTTGATGTTGTCGCGGATCGAACCGGAGAACAGGTGCGTTTCCTGAAGAACGACACCGATCTGCGAACGGAGCGCGTTCTGGGAAATGTCCTTGATGTTGACGCCGTCGATCAGAATTTCGCCTTCCGTTACGTCGTACAGACGCATCAGAAGGTTGATGAGCGTCGTCTTACCGCAGCCGGAGTGACCGACGATACCGATCATTTCACCCTTCTTGACATCGAAGTTGATGTGTTCGAGAACCGGGTTGTAGGAGTCGTAGCCGAAGGTCACGTCGCGGATGCTGACGTCGCCTTCGATCGAAATGTCGATCGGGAGCCCGATATCGGAAACTTCCGGTTCTTCTTCGAGGATTTCCAGAACCTTGCCGAGAGAGGTAAGGAATGCGGAAATCTGACGCGGAATGAAAGTGATGGTCATCAGAGGACCATAAATGATGTTGACGTAAGAGTTGAACTGGTGGAGTTCACCGTAACTCATCGTGCCCTTGAAAAGCATATAGTTTCCGTAGAACATGATGAGGTAGCTGCCGATACGGAGCGCGAATGCGAGGATCGGGAATACCGTGTCAAACAGCTTTGCGTTGCCTTCCGAATAGTTGGCGGAACGGTTGGTGCGTTCGTGGAATCCCTTGATTTCGCGTTCTTCGTTACCGAATGCCTTGACGACACGGATACCGTTCAGAACGTCCTGAAGGAACAGGTTGACGTGGTGCGCGAGAATCCAGTTCTTGACGTTCCGACGCTGCATGGTTCCCCAGAATCTGTAAACGAGGTAAACAACCAGCGGGAGCGGAATGAAAACGAACAAACTCATGATCGGGTCGATGATGAGCAGGAGAATCAGCGCGAAAACGAAGGAGATCGCCTGAGAACAAAGGCTGGGGAGCTGACCGGTCATGAAAGCCTGAACTGCGTTGACGTCCCCCGTGATACGACCCATGAGGTCACCGGTGGATTTCCGGCCGATCGAGGAAATCGACAGGGTCGAAATCTTTTCGTAAAGGAGCGTACGCATCATCAGTGTGAACTTGTTACCGGAGATCGCTGATACACGGCTCTGGAGAACGCTGAGGATACGGTAGGCGAGGTCGATCGAGATGATCGCCAGGAAAATCAGCAGGAATGCGTGCAGGTTCGGGTCGCCGAGAGACGTTACCGGGCGGATGCCTTCGTTGAGAAGATATCCGTCAACGGCAGCCTTCTGTACCTGCGGGAGCAGGAAAGAGAGACACAGCGAGATCGCCGAAACGATCAGCGGGAAGAAGAGCATCAGCCGGAGACCTTTGGTCAGCCCCCAGAGCTTCATGTATACTTCTTTGGTGTTGCGGCAGAACGGACAGATCTTACTGCCGGCGATGAACGGACGGCCGCAGGTCGGGCAGAAACGTTCCGCTTCATTGTTGACAACCGGTTCGCCGGGATTTGCCTTCTGGCGGCACTTTTCGGCGAGGTCTTCGCAGACCTGAACAAGAACGGAGTAACGGGGCAGGTTGCGTCCGCTGAGGAAGCGGCAGATGAGCGTCGTGGTGCCGTCGATGACCGCATAGAACGCACAGTTGCCGTAAAGAACTTCCGTGGAGAAGACCGTGCACTTTGCGAGATCGAAGGAGTTCAGCACCTTGCCGTCGAGAATGCAGTAAATCTTCTTGTCGGTAACGCAGGTCCAGCCGCTAACAAACTTGTCCTCAACAATATTGAAGGGAATAACATACATTGTTTTTTCACCGGAAGCAGCCGCATCCAGCGCGGCCTTGTCAACCTCCGGCAAATCATACATAAGTTTCATAATTATTCACCATTTCTGTTTTGTCTAAGTATTCCGTGGAGAGCGGTACAATCAGATGTAGATTTCAATGACCTTGTAGCTCTGACGGTCGAGTTTCAGCGGATCGGGAATGAGGAAGCAGTTCCCGTCCATGTCGGAAATGAAGATTCGGCCGTCTTCGAGCTTACGGATGTTGCCGAAGGGATTGTTGAGGACGAGCGAGACGCTGCCGGCGGTGGTTTCCGCTTCCCAGTAGTTGTAACCGAACTTTTCCTTGGCGGAAGTGATCTTTGTGATGACGGGCGTGAAGTAACGAAGATTCAGCTCCGCGTTGAGAAGATCAACGGTGGCCTTGTCGAAATTGTTGACGTTGCGGATCATGCCGATTTCGGCACCGCGTCCCTTGAGACGGGAGTCGGGTTCGCGGACGGAAATGAATTCGTCCGGCGCGGTTACGGGGAAGGAACGGCGGAGAACCACGCGTTCGAAAAATTCCTCTTCGCCTTCCGCGTTGATGATCTTCAGGGAGATCAGACCGCCGGCCGATGCGGAGAACCAGGAGTTTTCCGTCGTCATGTCGATGGAGACACGACGCTTGAACAGCTCTTCGGAGTCGATTTCCTCGTCGTCCGCCGCTTTTTCTTCCTTTGCTTCGGTCGTTGCGTCTGCCTTCTGGTTTTCCTTCTTGATTTCTTCTTTTTTATCGGTTTTCACCGGTGTTTTATTGTTAGCCATAATAATACCTCCGATTTCGGCTTACATACCAGCGAGCACTTTCTTCATGGCTTCGCTCTGGAGAGTGTAGAGCTTGTAATATACGCCGCCCTTGGCAAGAAGTTCTTCGGGAGAACCTTCTTCGGCGATTTCCCCGTTTTCAATTGCAAACAGGTAGTTGCAGTCCTTGAGGGTGGAGAGACGGTGCGCGATGGTGATACAGGTACGTCCTTCGACGAGCTTGGAGAGTGCGTCGCTGATGAGACGTTCGGTTTCGGTGTCCATTGCGGCGGTCGCTTCGTCGAGAATGAGGATGGACGGAGACATCAGCAGCGCACGCGCGATGGAAACACGCTGACGTTCACCGCCGGAGAGAGAACGGCGGCCGGTACCGACTTCCGTTTCGTAGCCTTCGGGAAGTCTTACGATAAAGTCATGCGCGTTTGCCGCCTTTGCAGCCGCGATAACTTCTTCCATGGTTGCGTCCGGACGTGCATAGCGGATGTTGTCCGCGATGGTGCCGCGGAACAGGTAGATTTCCTGCGATACGATGGCGATGTTCTTGCGGATGCAGGAGGTCTTGATGTCACGGATGTCCACACCGTCGATGAAAATCTGACCGGAAATGGTGTCGTACATACGGGTGATAAGGTTCGCAATGGTACTCTTACCGGAACCGGTATGACCGACGAGACCGATGTTGTCGCCCGCATTGATCTTGATGTTGACATCCTTGAGGATCGGACGGTTCGGATTGTAGTGGAACGATACGTTGCGGAATTCGATGTCGCCCTTGAATTCGTCCATAACCTTCGGTTCCTTCGCTTCCATGACTTCCGGAACCATGTCGAGGACTTCAAACATACGCTGTGCGGAGTTCATGGTGTCGGTGACGATGTTCGTGAAGGTGGAGAAGAACTGGAGCGGTGCAAAGATCATGCCGATGTAGCCGAGGTAGGTGGTAAATTCACCGTACGTCATTTCATTGCCCATGACGAGGAAGCCGCCGTAGCCCCAGATTGCCTGCGAGGACAGACCGATGAGCAGGCTGACGATCGGGAAGATGGTCAGGGTCGTGATATTGACCTTGAGGTTTGCGTTGTAGAGCTTTTCGGAATAGCCGTAGAAACGGTTGGTTTCTTCCGCTTCCTTTGCGAACGCCTTGACGACGCGGATCCCGTTCAGGGAGTCGGCGAGCATGGAGTTGAGCGAGGAGGAGCTGCGGTACTGCTTGGAGTACATCCGGTTCAGCTTCGGGAGCATGACGCGGAAGATTACGATGATGATCGGAACGGGGATGAAGACCATGAGGGTCAGCTGCCAGTTCAGGGTGAACAGGAAGACCCCGATCCCGATGAAGTTGACGACGTTGATGATGAAGTGCGGGAGACCGTCGATGTAGAAGCTGCGGATACGGTCGGCATCGTAGTTGACGCGGTTGTTGAGCTGACCGCTGGAATACTTGTTGAAGTAGCCGAGCGAGAGAGCCATCATCGCGTCAAAGACGTTCTGCTTCATTTTGTTGGTCATCCGCGTGGACAGGGAAGCGTTCAGACGGTTCTGAAGAATGCTGACGGCAAGGGAGACGATCGCAAGTCCGAAGATGACGCCGAGAACGATGAACAGGCTCGGGAGATTGTGCCATTTCCCGGTTTCGAAAACGACATTGTCGAGCAGGATCCGCCCGCTCAGGATCGGGTTGATGAGCGAGATTGCGGAGGTGGTAATCATGCAGAGAACAACGCCGAATACCAGTCCCTTGTAGGGGAGCAGGAACTGCAGGAGACGCTTCATGATCGCGCCCTGCTTTACGCAGTTGGTACATACGCGGCGGTACTGGTTTTCATAGACCTTGCCGCATTTCGGACACTTGGCATTGAACTGGTCGAAGATCGAGTCTTCATCGCCGATTTCGTCCCCGCGGAGGGTACGGTCAACGATTTCGCAGAACGCATAGAGCTTCTGACGTTTGGAATTGGTGCAGAACGCCTTGATTTCGGTGACGGCACCTTTGTTCCATTGCTTGTGGAGTTCGTCTTTTTCGTCTTTATTGAGTTTTTCGTCGATTTCGGGACGGGGCGAATCATGCTTCAGAACCAGAAGGCGGTTGGAAGCCATGCAGGTATCGACGGTCAGATCCGAATAATAATCGAGCGAAAAGCTGTCGTAATATTTGGCGTATTTGGCGTCTGGGATTTTTCCGAAATTTTCAAAATTCGGGTCGTGTTTTGCGCTCTTTTTCGGAATCGAATCAACGTCCGCAAGAACGCGGTGAATGAGCCTGGTGTTTTTGTCGAAGATGAGCCAGCTTTCACCAAAATTGCCGTCAAAGTCCAGATCCATCCGGACGGCGACGGTCATGTCGTCGAGGGATAACCCGTGGTCTTTGAGAGCCGCGGCTGCAGCATCCGTTAAGTGGTCAAGCGGAAGCATAACATTCACATGCCTTTCCTCTGAATTTTGTCCGCACCGGGACAATGGGGGGTACCGCCGCGGAAAGAATGTAAAAATTTCATGTTTTTCCTTCACACGGGGGCACTTTTGTGTTATAATTCCTATAAGCAGGCGCAGAAACGCCTACTTTAGATAATTAATAATAAACTGTCATCACAGGTTTTGCAATAGTTTTTTATAAAATATTCAAATTTCGGCGATTGACACAAAACAGGAACAATTTGAATGGAGAAATTATGCTAAAGAAATCTAAACACTGGACAAAAAGCAAGAACATCAACAGCAAGCGGTACAAGAACGACCTTGCCAACTATCTCAACGGCCGCGGACTGAAATGCGTCACGGAGCGGATCGAGGGAATCGAGGAAGTCATCGGTCACAAAGGCTCGATCATCCGGAAGGACGACGAACTGATTATCTATTCGAGTCAGGATATCGTCATGCGTACAAAGATCGAATATCTCTACGCATGGGAGCTTCTTTCGCTGGAAGGCGTCGTCATTACCGCCATCGACATGGAACACGGCAACGTGGAACGCAGCATCATTGCGTATTACAGCTACTGGCGGGAACTTGAGGATTAAGTCCGGATTATGGATATCGTTATTGAGAATAATTATGAAGGAATGCTCATCCGCGAGGTTCTGAAAAACAGGCTGGGGTATTCCGTCAATCTCATCAAGAAACTGAAATTTTCGCCGGACGGCATCCGCGTCAACGGGGAATGGGTGACGGTGCGGTATCAGCTGAAGCACGGGGATGTGCTGTCCCTCGCCGTGGAGGACAAGGAGGAAGATGTCAGTCCGTACATCATTCCCGCCGACCTTCCGCTGGAGGTGATCTACGAGGACGAATACGTCACCGCGATCAACAAGCCGTACAATATGCCGTCGCATCCGTCGCTCGGTCATCAGCTTGACACCGCTGCCAACGCGCTCGCGCACCGGTACCGGGATCGTGTGTACGTTTTTCGCCCGGTGAACCGGCTTGACCGCGATACGAGCGGCTGTATGCTGACCTCCAATACCCGCGACGCATCCTATAAAATGTATCTGGCCATGACGGGCGGCGAGATTCACAAGTCCTATATCGCCGTTCTGGACGGAGTTCCGGCAGAGGACGAAGGCGTTCTCGAATCGTATATGCACCGGAAGCCGGACAGCATCATCGAACGTGAGGAAACCACTCCTGATGCACCGGACGCAAAGCCTGCCGTGACGACGTACCGGGTTCTGGCAAAGAATACAGAGGGAACCCATTCGGTTGTCCTTGCCAGCCCCATCACCGGACGGACGCACCAGATCCGCGTACAGTTCGCGGGAATCGGCTGTCCCGTGACCGGCGACTCGCTGTATGGGACGGGTTCCCCGTACATTCTCCGTCATGCACTGCACTCCTGGAAAACGGAATTTCCGCATCCGATGTCCGGCGAACGGATTACCGTCACTGCGCCTGTTCCGGAAGATATTCATTTTCTGATGGCGGTGCTTGGTTTATCCGATTTTCGTGAATAGAAAGGCAATCCAATGATCCGTTTTTTCCGAAGACTGAACCGCTATGTGCCGAAGGCGTCGATTGTGTTTTACTTCATCGGCATCGCCGCGCTGGCGGTCTATCTGTTCTGCATTGCATCGTCCGCGTTTGCGGATTTCATCAACATTTATGTATCCTCCGTTTTCCGCGCGCTGAACGCGCATCTGACCGGATGGATTCCGTTTTCTCTGGCGGAGTTTATCCTCATCAGCGCGCCGGTCACGATTGTGTGCGCCGTGGTCATTACGGCAAAACGCTCCATGCGCGGAAACCGGTATTTCATCCGGTGTGTGACCGGACTGCTGTCGGTCGTGGTGCTGATTGCCTCCATGTTTGTGTTCACGTTCGGCGCGGGGTACCGTGTTCCGACCATTGACCGGAAGCTGGGGATCGCCCGCGAAAAAGTATCGGCGGAAGAACTGGCGGCGACGATGGACATCGTGATCGACCGCCTCAACGAACTGGCACCGGAGGTGATCTACGCGGAAGGGCTGGGTTCCGTCCGGCCGTATTCCCATAAGGAAACTGTGGAGCTTTGTCTGGAATCCTACGCGAAGCTGTCCGAACAGCATCCGTTCATCCAGAAGCTCGACGCGCCGGTCAAGCAGATCATGCTGTCGGACTATATGACCTATACGCACATTTCGGGGGTCTATACCTTCTTCACCGGCGAAGCCAATCTGAACACCAATTACCCCTATTTTGTCAACGTCTACACGACCGCGCACGAAATGGCGCATCAGAGAGGGATTGCCCGGGAGAATGAAGCGAATTTCCTCGCTTACCTCGTCTGCATCGGTTCGGACGATCCGTATATGCAGTATTCCGGCTATCTCAATATGTATGAATACCTGGCATCCCCGCTGTACAGTGCGTCGCCGTCCCTTTACAGCAAGACAATCGAACGGCTCGATCAGCGTGTACGCTACGATCTCCACTGCTACAGCGAATTTTTTGACAAATACCGCGACAACGCTGCCGCCGAGGTGAGCGACGCGGTGAACAATACCTATCTCGTTCTTCAGGGAACGGAGGGTTCCAAGAGCTACGGGATGGTCGTTGACCTTGCGGTCGCGTATCATCTGCGGGAACAGCCGTAACGGAGGATAGCGGAATGAAACGACGACTCCTTTGCCTTTTTGCCGCTGCCGTCCTGTGCGGGATGCTCGGATTTCCGGCCGCTGTTCCGATTTCTGCGGAAGAGGAGATTCCCAGCCTGTTCTGCAACGATGAGGCGTGGTACAAGGACGGTGCCGCGCCGATGATTACGCGGGAAGAAATCCATTATGTTCCGGCGGAGCTGTTCGGACTGTTTGAATCGGTCAGCGTGACCTCGCCGAGCGAAAACAATCTGCTGATCTGCAATACGGTGGACGACCGGTATATTTCGCTCCTGTTCAGCGAGGGACGTGCCGCCGTGAACGGGACGATCGTGCAGGATGTACGGAGCTTCCGGGATGCCGGCGTGACCTATGTGGATGCCGTGCAGGTCGCGGAAACGGTCGGTATTACGGCGGAAACCATCGTACAGGAGGACGGACGGGTGTCCATGCGGCTGTGCGACGGAAATCATCTGCTGACGACAGAGGAACTGCTGGCGGCGTATCTGCCCGAAGAACCGGACGATGAGTTCGCGGATCTCGAAGAAGAAGAGGAACTGAACCTCAAGCGTATCTTTATTCTCTGCCGCGAGCCTTCTCCGGGGACGGAAAAAAGCGCGCTTGATCTGCTGAAACAATATGAAATGGGGTACACGCTGTTTCTGACCGGCGATACTTCCACGGAATCCCTTCTTGACGCGATGGCGGGCGGGGCATACGGAATTCTGACCTCTGAAACCGGAGAGGAGGCCGTTGCGGACCTGAACGCGGTCAACGAGTCCTTCCGGAAAATCACCCGATACAAAACGCATCTTACCATGACGACCGGCAGCTACGAATCGGACAACCGGCTGATTAACGCGGCTTACTGTCCCGTCGCACCGGATTTTATAGTGGACACCACCGTGGACGCAGCTACCATGTTTGCCGATATGCTCCAGTATCTCGGCGGACACGATTACTGTGTTCTTCAGCTGGAGGACTGTCCGCAGACCGAAGAGATGCTCAAACTGATGAATAAAATCAACCGGGAACAGTTTATTACCTCCAATCTCGGAGATTGAACGCCGATTTGAACATTGGCGGAAACAGGAGAGGGATTTATGGACATCAAAAAGAAAATACTGATTGTCGAAGACGAAAAAAATATTGCGATGGTTCTCGCATATAATATAAAAAAGGAAGGATATGACTGCGACATTGCCGGGGACGGGGAAACCGGCCTGACCATGGCGATCACCGGATCGTACGATCTGATCCTTCTCGACATCATGCTGCCGAAAATGAACGGCTTTGAGGTATGCGAAAAAATCCGCTACAAAAGTCAGGTGCCGATCATTTTTGTCACCGCCCGCGAAGAGGAAAAGGACAAGATTCTCGGTCTGGAAACCGGCGCGGACGACTATGTGACCAAGCCGTTTTCCTTCCGCGAACTTCTGTCCCGGATCCGCGCGAATATCCGCCGGTCGTCCGGCGAGGTTGTACGGACAGAAGCGGCGCGTCAGAACACGTCGGATATCACCATCGGCGAACTTGTGATCGACACCGAGCACTATTCCGTGACCAAAAACGGCGAGCCGATCGAGCTATCCAAGAAGGACTATGACCTGATCGCCCTTCTTGCCGAAAACGTCGGGAAGGCGTTCACCAGAGAAGACCTTCTCGAAAAGGTCTGGGGCTACGACGATTATTACGGCGATATCCGCACGGTGGATGTTGCCATGAACCGTCTCCGCAAGAAAATCGAAAAAGACCCTGCCAAGCCGGAATATCTCATGACCAAGCGCGGCGTCGGCTATTATCTCTGTGACCGTTAAGTGAGATGCCATGGTAAAAAGTCTGTACTTTAAGATCGTTCTGATTCTGCTGATTTTTATCATCGCCGTCATGTGCGCGGTCGGAGCCATCCTGATGAACGGCGTTACGTCGTTCTACATCGGCGACTTCACGACCCAGATGCGGGAATGCTTTGCGGACGACGGGATTCTCATGATGGAATTGAAGCAGGCATCCGCCGCCGAGTCCTATGCCGAACAGATGAAGCAGATTCTCTCCTCCTACGGCAGTATTCTCGGCGTGGACAAATACCGGAACTACTACGTTCTGAATCTGGACGGCGAAATGCTGACCGGTTCCGACATCGAACTGGGAGCCAGTCTGCCCATAACGCCGAACATCCTTTCCGCGATCAACGATTCCTCCACCACCATCAGCATGGGCGGCATGGATTACGCGGACTGGGCAGTCCGTATGAAGCGCGGGAATGCCGGAGCGGACTGCATCATCTATATCAAGGACTCCCTTGAAGAAATGCGGCAGCTCAACCAGATGCTGTTCACCATTATTCTTCAGGCGATGTTCATCGGGATTTTCATTGCCGTTCTGCTGTCGTTCTTTCTGGCCAAGGCGATTTCGTCCCCGCTCCAGAGTCTGACCTACGACACGCAGCTCGTCGCTTCCGGGGAATTTACCCACGAGATCGAAGTCCGTTCGGCGGACGAAATCGGTGTTCTGGCGGACAACTTCAACTATATGAAGGAACGTCTCCGCGCAACGCTGGAGGAAGTGGACGGCGAACGTGAAAAGCTCGACATTATCCTGTCCTGTATGCGGGATGCCGTACTGGCGTTTACCGCGGACGGGCACATTCTTCACTTCAACAACAGCGCGATCGAACTGTTCGGGGATTCGCTCCGGACAGGCGATCTGAGCATCGAAAAATCGTTTGAAATTCTGGATATTCCGCTGACGATTGAGGGAAACAGCGTCCGGCTGACCTCTCCCGATGCCTCGGCGGAAGCAACAAAGGACGGCTTTATTTTCCGCGACCGTACCTGCGGGGCGCGTGTATATGACGTCAGCTTTGCCGTGATCCGGTACGTTGCCGGAAAGCGGCAGTCCTCGGGCTGCGTTATCATCATCCACGATGTCACGAGCCGGTACGAACTGGACGAAAGCCGCCGCGAGTTTGTCTCGAACGTATCGCACGAGCTGAAAACGCCGCTGACCTCCATCAAGGCGTACACCGAAACGATTCTCTCCGATCCCGAAATGGATGCGGAGACGCGGGATTACTTCCTCGGGATCGTTCTCAGCGAGAGCGACCGGATGCACAACATTGTATCCGACCTTCTGGTTCTGTCCCGTCTTGACAACAAGCGAACCAACTGGACAATCGAGTCGTTCGATCTGAAGCAGTCGATCCGCCGTCTGTGCGAAGTCATGCGCGGGCAGGTAAACGAGCACCGCCACCGGATCACGTTCGGCTGTCAGCGGGATCTGCCGCCGATCACAGCCGACAAGCAGCGGATCGAGCAGGTCATCCTCAATATACTCTCGAACTCGATCAAATATACCCCGGACGGCGGACAGATTGACATCAAGCTGTCCCATCTGTCGAAGAAATTCGTCCGGATCGAAATTGCCGACAACGGCATCGGGATTCCGGAAGAAGACATCGACCACCTCTTCGAACGCTTCTACCGCGTCGAAAAATCGCGCACGCAGGACGCGGGCGGCACCGGTCTCGGTCTCGCCATCGCCAAGGAGCTGGTCGAAGCGCACGGCGGCCGCATTGCCGTAAAAAGCAGTCTCGGCGAGGGGACTTTGGTGGTGATTGATCTGCCAGTGGAATGTCAGCTTGAGAAGAATGGGAAACGATGAGGGGGAGCGAGTGCGGATTGTTCGTGCAGGGGAGACGCGCTTTCTTGAAAGAAAGCTGTGCAAAGAACTTTATACTGCGGTAGCCGGTTTGTTTGGCTGATATGGTGGAGAGGGGATTTTTTTGAAATATACCGGTTCGTGAAGCTGAAATTTGTTAGACCTGTTGACATGATGCTGGTTTGAATCTCTACGAAGTAGTGGAGATGGAAGTCAGGCTCCGCCAAGACCCTGACTTCCCACGCCGGTTTTTGACTG